>DASQZP010000171.1:0-5078 GCA_035638655.1 Bacteroidales bacterium | reverse complement strand
ATCACATAAATCACCCAGTGAAATGAGCTGATCTTCAGCATAATCAAAAGATGCCCGCTCAAAACACTGTTTGAGTGCCCTGTATGCGCCATGTATATCCCCGATAACAAATTTTCTTCCTTCTGTCATACACAATTGTTCTGAAATGGTACTTGTTTACTGCTGCAAAAATATTTTCGTGGTGATTCTTTATCAGACAAATCATTCAATATCAAACAGAATAAAGATTTAATATAATATGACTGTCGGATAATATTCCTAATCTATAATTTAAAATAATGAATTATAAGGTTATCATGAAATCCAACGCGCTGCCCCTTGATCCCCTAAAGGGGACCTCACACACATAGTTTCAAACCGTCAAATTATCATAAGACTGAGCGGTAGCTCCCTTTTAGGGGAAACATGGGCTGTGTGATGGAAATTTTGTTTTAGGAACATAATACCCTTTTAATATAACAACAGATCAGAACAAAATCTGTTTATTGTCCGGGCAAAGGTTATTTGCAGAAAAGACGGGAAAAGTCTGTACAGACAGAATGTATCATCCATTCTGCCTGCCAGAGAGAGAATAAGTAGTGTCTGTCCATAATGTCCGATAACTGCGTTGTTGCAAAAATTCTAATTCCTCATATACATTAGTATACTGCGGATTAAAATTTTTGCATGCCTTGTTCTCGAACATTTTGAACCAGACACTTGACTTTATTGACAGACTCTAAGTAATTAAATACAGAATGTTTTAATCCTGTTGTTGTCTCACGGCAACATTTATCTTTGGCGGATTAGCCAGGTGTTTTTTCACTGTGCACAAATCTGCGGCATTAATCACAGCATCTTTATATTTTTCGGGGAAATCATCAGGAAGCTCAAGCTGAATATCTATCTGGTCGATTAATCTCAATTCCGGATTAAAATTCATACTTTGAATAAGTCTGATATTATCAGTAGGGATATCCCGCTGGTCGCAGAAAGATTTTACATAAATTCCCGCACACGTACCAATTGATGCCAGGAATAAAGTAAATGGTTCAGGAGCCTCGCCGTCTCCTCCTGCTTTTACAGCCTGGTCGGTGTGAATTGTTTGTCCGCGGTACTCGGCATTTACTTTTTTCTTGCCATCAAAAGTGATAATCATATCCATGATAATAAATATTTAGATTTATAGATATTAAAGATACACGAAATTATACAATTTGTTTCGTTATCTAAAATCTAATTTATCGTCATTAAATATTATTAAGATATTTATTCATCTTCTCAAAGAGTGACTGTTTTTCAATTGGTTTCGAGAGATAATCATCACACCCTGCCTCCACACATTTCTTTTTTTCTTCTTCCATGGCATATGCAGTTTGGGCAATTATGATAGTTTGTGGGTTTGCCTCCTTGATTTTTTTTGTGGCTTCATATCCATTTAGAACAGGCATTTTGATATCCATCAAAATTAATTTTACATCAGGATTTTTGCGTGCAAGTTCGACAGCTTCACTTCCGTTTTTGGCCCTGATTACTTTAATATTTGTCTTTTTTAATAGCTGTGACAAATAGAAAAAGTTTATTTCCTCATCTTCAGCAACCAGTACCTGTTGATTCGTCCAGTCAGGAATTTCAGATTTTGTCTGCACTTTAATAATCTCTTTTTTTGTTATTGATTCAGTCTCACCGGGATCAAAGGGCAGCGTAAACTGGAAAACAGAACCTTTTCCAACCGCAGAATCTACCCAGATATCTCCTCCCAGCAGGTTAACAAGGTGCCTGGATATGGCTAAGCCCAGACCGGTACCTCTGTGTCTTCGTGTATGCGATTCATCTATCTGCCTGAAGCGTTCGAAGATCATTCCGGCTTTCTCAGGAGGTAATCCTATACCGGTATCTTTTACGAAGACATTAATATGTTTGTTATCATTTAGTGTATATCCAATTTCAACGATACCTCTGTCGGTGAATTTTATTGCATTTCCGGTCAGATTATTTAAAACCTGTCTCAACCGGGCCGGATCGGTTTCTACAATCAGTTGCTCCTGCCGCGGCAGTGATAACTTTAATTTTACAGCATCTCTTCCGGTATCCAGCAACATCTTGTTAAACATACGATACACTTCATTGAGCAGGTTGTTGAGGTCACATTTTATTTTTTTGATTGTGATCTGTCCTGCTTCTATTCTTGAGAAGTCAATTATGTCGTCTATCAGATTCATAAGTGACTTCCCGTTATTCCGTATGATCCTTATATATTCGTTTCTCTGTTCCCTGCTCATCTCTTCATCAACCAGTAAATTTGAAAATCCAATGATACCATTCATAGGTGTCCGGATCTCATGAGACATATTGGAGAGAAATGCAGATTTTAACCTGTCAGCCTCCTCAGCTTTCTCTTTGGCGTGAATCAATTCTGCTTCAGCTTTTTTACGTTCAGTTATATTACGTGTTATGGAAACCATGGAACGCGGATTCCCTTTTGCATCCCGGACAAAAGCAGAATTGATCTCTCCATAGAATGATTCCCCGGTAGACTTGACCAGTTTGTATTGTTTGGATTCTGACTGGTCGGTTGTCATTAGTTGTTGTATATCTTCCATTACCCGCTTATGTTCTTCAGGGGCTACCCATTCCAGAATACTCCGTCCAATAATTGAACCCTCTTCATGATGATTATACATTTCAAGTACTTTCGGGGAAATGAGCATAATTCTTCCCTCTGTATCTGTAACAGTGATGGCATCCGGAGAGGTATTTATGATTTGCCTGTATAATGCTTCCGATTCACGCAGTGCTTCTTCTGCATGTTTCCTTGTAGTTATTTCTGTGGCTACACCCAGGAATACCTGACAGAATTCACCAGTAGTTTCAAATAAGCGAGAACCTGTTGTTGTGAACCACACCCATTCACCCTGTGTGTTTTTAATTCTGAATTCCAGTCCTTTGAGTCGTTTTCCTTTTGAAAGGACCCGTTTAAAAAAGTCGATACTGGCGGGGATATCCTCATCATGTATTAAATCTTTGTAGGATTTCCCGATAACGGTGTCCGGAGGGGCGCCGAGTAATTCTTTCCAGCTATTTGAAACCCATGTCAGTTGTCCGTCGGGAGACATGGTATAAATAATGGCATTGGAGGTGTTTATAATATTTTCAAGTCGTTCTTTTGTCTGCCGCAATTCTTCGCTGGCTGCCCTGCGGTCGGTGATATCCAATGATATTCCTGCCGTTCCGATTACTTCACCTGTCTGATCATATACAGGTGTTTTAAATGTTTCAAACCATCCTGATCCTGTTTTTACTGCTACTTTTTCCTCTGTATAAATGCGTTTTTTCTCAGTAATTACCTTGTGATCATCTTCAACATATTTTGCAGCTAACTCCTGTGGCCAGATATCAAAATCTGTACGATTGAGCATTTCAGAAACTGTAGTTCCTGCAGTTTCGGCAAGTGTTTCATTCACTGCCAGGAATTTACCTTCATGGTTCTTTAACCAGGCAAGGTGTGGCAGGTTATTCAGTATTGCATTCAGCTGTGCCTCGTGTTGTTTAAGCTGTTCCCGGGCCTTCTTTTGTTCTGTAATGTCCACAAGGGTAACCAGCAGCGCGGGTTGTTTGTTAAATTTAATCCTGGAAAAAAAATTATCTACCCATATCATTTTTCCTTCGCTGGATACCAGACGGTAGGCAAAACGGGAAATCGCATCATGTTTTCCTTCCAGCACTTTTTGTGCCTGGTGCAATACAAATTCCCGATCTTCATGATGAATTAAACCTGTAACATTTTCTTCGGGAAGATTGCGTAATTCATCCCTGGAATATCCGCTGAGTCGGCTGTAGGCGTGATTGCTGTATACCACCCTGCCTGTCTGTATAATGCCAATGGACATCAGACTTTGCTCAGAAATCTGACGGAATTTCTCCTCACTTTCGCGCAGAGAAGCTTCTGCATTTCGTTGTTCAGTAATATCTCTGACAAAGCAGATCAGATTGGGGGCGCCGTCTACTTCAAAGCGTGATATTCTGGCTGAAAACCAATATTCTTTTTTATTATCTATCCATTGATATTCAAAATTCCGGAATGTGCCTGTTTCATTAGCCCGATATGCAGCATCAGATAAAGCCTTTGCAACTTCAGACGGAAGAATTTCCTGATATTTCTTACCAATAATCTGATCTTTGGGCATGAATAACCGGGAAAGATCTGAAGTAAACACATCCTGAAAGGTCCCATCCATTTTTATCAGGAATATAAGATCGGGGGTTGCCTGTAACAGCGTTTTAAACCGTTCTTCACTCAGCTTTAGCTCTTTCTTCGCCCGGAGCTTTTCCTGTACATCACGGCTCAGCTTTAGGTTATTATAACCCAGTGATGAAATTTCCCGGGTCAGTACCCAAAGCAGGTCGACCGATTTATTAAACTGTTCTTCTGATAGAACCGGCATAAGTTGGAATGCTTTCTTTACTTTCTCTTTATTTGCACCAACAGTATCTGCATAAGTAAGAACATGTTCTTCTCCGGTATTAACAGTCCGGCTTTGTCCGATAATCCAGATTCCAATATGTTTTTCGCCAATAATTAAAGGCGCTGCGGCCTCCAGCAATCCACAGGCCTTACATCTGTCCTGTATTGGTTCTTTATGTTTGTATGCTTCCTGTCTGAGCCAATTGCTCGCTTCAAAGCAATGTTGTGCCCCTTTTTTTGTTTTTCTGATCAAGGTGCATAAATCCTGTGAATTACTTTCCTTTGTGAGATTATTACCCTCGGGATCAATGATAACTGATGCAATATTATTGGCATAGGAAAAGGCATCCTGTATATGTTGTAAATCTTCAATATCAATAATATCCGGTAATTTAAGATCAGCAATGTCCAGATCCGGAGACATGATTGTATCCAACTTGTTCCTGAGTTGTGTTTCACTCTCCTGAAGCGCTCTTTCCATTTCATATTTTCCGGTGACATCCCGGAAAACCATGATCACCCCGATCAATGAACCATCATTCTTGTTGATCGGAGAAGCACTGTCTGCAATATGATACCGGCTGCCGTCCTTAGAAATTAAAAGTGTGTGATTAGCCAGTCCCATAATACGTCC
>DASQZP010000170.1:0-3198 GCA_035638655.1 Bacteroidales bacterium | reverse complement strand
CTTTATAATTCCGGTTCTATCCAACTGAGAGAGGGAGCGAGGGAGCGGCTGGGCGAGGGGGAGATGAGGCGATGATGCGAAGAGGCGAAGGGGCGAACGATGATCCGGTCAAACCGGAAGATTTTCAGGGCAGGTATCATTTTCATCACACCAGTGACATCATCCGTGCAGCACAAAGCAGGCAATTACCTGATAAAATCATGATTACGGTTCACCCCCAACGCTGGACCCGCAGTCCTCTGTTATGGACCAAAGAGCTGGTATTGCAGAATTTGAAGAATGTGGTGAAGCGGTGGTTGTATGTTTAGTTGTTTATTTGTTGATTTGTTGAGAAGTTTAGGTGTTGAGGAGTTAATATCTCTTTTTTTTCACTTGCAAAAACACACTCCATATTCAATTTTTCAAGTGTAATATGAAACCCTCCAATTCCTGCAAACAGGTTAATGAATTTTAATTTCTCTATCTTTTCAGTCATAAACATTCTATCTATCTATGAGGCTGTTGTTTTTATTAATTCATATGTTTGGTACCAGTAGTAAAATGACGATTTATCCGGTTGCCGTTTCAAGCGGTTTATAAAACTCCAATCTGCATTTTCAATATTCAAATCTTTAATATCTTGTCCTTCATAGTAGGATAAAGGGCTCATATCATTTACTAATATTTTGGTAGCCAAATAGGCTATTCGGGCTGATGCAGGAACAGCATCATCAATTCTAAAATTCCCTGACATTAAATATCCGGTACCGAAGGCAATTATTCCTTTTTGTAATTGTGCAAACTTTGCTTTTTCTTCTGTAGTTCCTCTTTCTCTTTTTGTGATAATTAAACAAGTATCAATAGTGTCTTGAAGGACTTTCTTTGGTGTTAAATCTGGGTGTGATTCTTTTCGATATTCTATTTCATATTTAGCGAAGCGTTGAAAACTTTTTGCAACTACTTCAAAAGAAGAAATTTTTTCAAACAGTTTACTTAAGTCATAAAGTTGTTTACAAATTTCCATTGTTGCAGGTTGACCACCTTTTTCGTATGGAATACCAATTGTATTTGGTGCAAATGCAGTTAACTTGTCTCCTGTAATTGCATCAATTGTTGGTAACGAAACCATAGTTTTATCTTCGGTTTCTATCCACTTGGCTTTTATCTCTTTTTCTGCTACTTCTGGGTATAGAGAATCTTCAAGAAGAATATCTAAAAGTACGGTTCCAGTATACGCCCCTTTTATTGAAGATTCATAAGCAAATGTGTAATGAGCTTTCGGAACTCCCGGTTTGTAACTTCTGTGTTCATTAAGTTCAAAACCGGTAAACCTTGACGATTCAATTACTTTTGACAATATAGCTTCAAGTTCTTCTTTTTATGTATTTGAAATAATATCAATGTCAATAGAAAATCGATTTCCTTCTTCTAAAAGTAAAACAAGACTGGTACCGCCCTTAAAAGTGAATTTCAATCCATTTTGCTGAAGTTGTTCCAATAAATGCAATGCATAAATCATTTTTTCTAAAATGATTACATCAATTCTTCTGTGTGCAGTCTGTCGTTTAAAGGATTGTAGCCATTCTTCCGTAAAACATTTCCCTTTAAACATCTATAATATCTTTTACTAAATAATTCATGTTATTACTCAAAAACAATTTGATATCATTGTCTCTTTCTCGTCTCTTTGCATAACTCAAGAGTTTTGTATAATTAATATCATAGCTCTTTAATGCATTTTCAAAAATGTGTACCAATTCTGAACCTTGCGAGTAATAAAAAAGCTTATCCTCTGAAAAAATATCAACTAATATTTTTTCCAGGAAAGGAGTATAGAATTTTAATTTCTTTTCCGTTCGTTTGCCAATAGGAGAACGGGTTACTAGTTTTTTAATCACAATAGGTTGTGAGCTTTCTGCTACATAAAAATTAATAGCCTTTTCATCTGGTTTCAGAAAGACTTCCGCTTTATATGTTTCTTTTAGCTCGAAGAAAAAGGAATCTAAAAAGTCTTTTTCTGTTTCAATTATAAAAATCCTTTTACTAGCCTGATGTTGAGAAAATTCATTTAACCAATTTGTTTCCCAAATGCAATATTTTACATCTTCGAATCTATCATTGATTTTCTTAGCGAGTTTTAGTAAATCTTGAGAAACATCTGGTTTGTACTTTGGTTTGTATGAAATAGTATATAAACCACGCATAAGTGGTTTAATTATATTTTTGTTTTTTAAGTCATAGATTCTCCAACCAAAAGTTCCCTCTTTTAGGTCAGGTTCAAAGTATTTAAAGAATTCAAAAAGTTCATCTCTGGAGAATGACTCCCTGTCTTTAAATACTTCTATTAATCTATTTTCTATAATTTTCGGCATACTTAAAATCCAATTTCTGCCAAATATACAATATTCTGGTTAATATTAGAAATCTAAAATATGCCAGTGAATAGAAATTCTGGTAATTTTTTGAAATCTGTGTGTTGGCAAAAATCACTCACAAGCTTTTATTTTTTCAGGTGTTCGTGAGCTCCCGTTGGTCGGTTGCACTTTGGTAAGCTTTGGATTGAGCATCGGCTCGTGAGGCTTACCAATGTGTTCAATGTGCGTTGGCTATCATTCCGATTTTAGCGGGTCGGCAAAACAAAAATCCCATCAAGTTTGCACAACCTTTCGTTTTTCCAGCCTTGCCCCTAACGAATACATAAACATATTGCGCTTACGACTATTATATGGACACGGTTTTTATGCAAAACTCTTTGATTTAATTACTTTACAGATGATTTGTATATATCCTGTTCTGAGGTTGATTCCTGTATTTTACCAACCCTGTTTTTATCCCTCAATGAAATCTAAAATGTCCATCAATATACCCACTTTTTTTATAACCTGTATTTTTATGGCTGATTTTTTATACTCCGGTAACAGATTTCCAACATTGAAAAATGTCTATTATTAGGGCGCGGAGGCGAGGGGGCGACTGAGCGAGGGGGCGATGAGGCGAAAGAAGGAGAGCGTAAAATGATTAAACAAAACGAAAAAGAACCGCAAAGACGCAAAGGCGCAGAGGGCGAATCCAATAAGAACCAATTAGATAACCCGGCAGATTTCCAAAGCAGGTATCATTTTCATCACACCAGTGACATTATCCGTGCAGCACAAAACGGGCAATTACCTGATAAAATCATGATAACCGTCCACCCGCAACGTTGGACAAACAGCCCCA
>DASQZP010000169.1:0-3395 GCA_035638655.1 Bacteroidales bacterium | reverse complement strand
AAATTTAGCGAAAAATACATCAATCATTCCTTTTGCCACCAGCTTGCGAATGGAGATACGTGCAGTATCAGTAAAGAATCCTGTTACAAAAACATTGTTATAATCGTCAATTGTATACGTGTAGTAATTGGCTGAAATTTTTTCTTTTAGCCTGGTAGATATTGTTTCGGTATTGTCCTCATTCTGCCCGTGAACAGGCACAAAGAAGGCACATAATAACAGAACCAGAATTAATTGAAAGGAGTAAATTTTTTTCATGATTTCAGGGTTTCCGGATTACTAATTTTTATTTCTGCAATTTTCAAAACATGTTGTCCAAAGCTCAGGTGTTTCAATTCATCTGATATTTTATCACTCAAATGTTTTATCATAAGTTCAGTATGGTCAACCTGAAATATTCTTGCCAGATCATTTATCATCTCAGTTGAGGGTTTTCTTTTATTCCGTTCAATTTTACCAAGTGTACTCGGGTCAATATCCAGCTCGGCTGCAATCTTACGTAACGGTTCCTTCCGGCTTATTCTCAATTGCCTGATATACGCTCCAAACGATATTGATTCTCTGTTAATCAAAATTGGCCAAATTATGTCCTGATTAATTATTTTAGGACGCATTTTGTCCAAATTTACGAAACAAATTTATTTATCCAAAAATATTCTTGATTCTTTTTGATTTTGATAATTGGATTGGAACAGAATGTTTTAAGTTGAATTCGGTTCAAACTGTCAGACACCTTCAACAGAATTAAAATCTACCAGCTAAACTTAAAGGGAGTCTGCCTCAGTTAAACAGGCAAAAAAAGGTGTCTGACAGTTACCGATGCTTTATTGAAACAACATGTAACCGGAAATATGAAATCTGTTCAAACTGTCAGACACCTTCAACAGAATTAAAAACGGCCAGCTAAACTTAAAGGGTGCCTGCCTCAGTTGAACAGGCAAAAAAAGGTGTCTGTCAGTTACCGAAAATAATGGGCAGACACTAAATAATTATTTCCAGGATCTGAGCATGAAAAGGTAAAGAAAACCGAATATTTCCAGACGTCCGAGTAACATATTCAGTGAGAGCAGCCATTTACCGGGATCAGGGATGGTACTAAAGTTACCCAAAGAACTTACGTTTGACAGACCCGGCCCCACATTTCCCATGGTTGCAGCGGATGCCGAGAAGGCTGAAAGCATATCAACTCCCATAAACGAAAGGATTAATCCAGTGCCAAAGACGATCAATAAATAAAGAACAATAAATACCAGGGTAGTTTCCACCACTTCATCTTTGAGGAGATTTTTACCCAGCCGGAGTGTAACCACTGCATTAGGATGCTTTGAATGTACAATTTGTTTCCGGATAGCCTTAAAAAATATCATCACGCGGTCGACCTTGAGCCCTCCTGAAGTAGAGCCGGCACATGCGCACTGCAGGGTAAAGAACAGCAGCATAAGCTGGGAAAATGGAGGCCAGATCTCACTGGGTGCAGTAGCAAAACCGGTAGTAGTACCAACCGAAATAATCTGAAAGGAAGCATACCTGAGTGATTCTCCGAATGTCGGAAAATCTTTGTTTGTATATAAATTGAAAGTAACCAGCAAAATACCAATAACCATTCCCCAGAAATAATACTTTACGATGCTGGACTTCCATACCAGGTTTTTTTTCTGCCACATAATTGTGGCATACAGCAGACCAAAATGGATTCCGGAAAGAAACATAAAAATCATGACTACAACTTCAATTGCCACGCTATGATAGGCAGCAATACTCATGTTCTTTGTAGAAAATCCGCCCGTGGCAATAGTTGCAAAAGAGTGGGTAACTGCATCGAACAAATCCATACCGAAAATCATCAGCAGAATTGTTTCGAGTACAGTTAATCCTATATAAACCCAGAGAATAATTTGCATTACCTGCCTGGTCTTATACCGAAAATTTTCCATAGCCAGTTCCGACATTTCATATTTATATAATGTCAGTTTAGCCCTGGCCATTGATGGCAGCACAACAAGAACAAAGAGAACAATTCCGATACCACCGATCCAGTGAGTCGAAGACCGCCAGAAGAGTAATCCCCTGGGTAAAGCCTCCACATTGGTCAGTATAGTTGATCCTGTTGTTGTAAATCCTGAAACACTCTCAAACCAGGCATTTGTCAGGTTAAATTCACCACCCCACAACACATAGGGAATTATTCCTACCAGACAGGACAACAACCAGCTGATTACCACCAACCCGTATCCTTCCTGGTTTGTGATATCAGTGGAAGGCGGAACAAATATCAGAGGGAATATACCAAAAAGCAGGGTTACGATTGTGCTGTATAATAGTGGATAAACTGCAGAATCATGGTTAAAGGCAGAGATAAGAAAAGAGATAAACAGGAATATCGAATTAAATATCAGTACCATTCCCACATACCGGAGTATGATATGAACTCTCATTTGTCAGGCTTTTTTATCATTTTTAAGTAGAAAATTCTGAATTGCATTTCTAAGTTGAAGCAACTCATCCCTGGTTTCAATATTGACATTGAAGGGCATTTTGAATTTTGTGTAATTTTCGATACCACTAATTATTCGCAATATCGGATTAACAAAATAATGATTGATAAAAAAATTAAATATAATAGTAAACAAAATAGCAGATATAACGGCAACAATCCCTGGCATTACAGCCCGTTGGGCGCGGTCTTTCAACTCACTTGCCGACTTATACATAACTGTTTCATTAAGTGAGAGTAACGAATTTATACTCTCATTTACATTTAGAAATGAGGAATGCACGTCTTCGGTATACCAATGCAGATTTCCTTCCCGAACAGTACCTACAACAGGTTTCACCCATAATAGTTTAAACGCCCTGTAAGCGGAGTCTATTCTCTCGAGATACTTTTCCTCACCGGGAATTGTAATATTTGATTTAGCCACATTATATGCTTCGGCATACACACTGTCACCATAATTTAAATCATCCCTGCCATCTTTCCAATTTCCTGAAATTAACAGGAGTATTCCGGAGTTTTCCTTGTTCATGGCTTCCAGCATGGTCTTTGAAGCATCAATGCTTTTATAATTGTTATCAAGAAAACCATGTACTGATTTTCCTATGGTAGTCTGTTCATAAATGGAAAGCGTACCTGCAATGAGTAACATCATTGCTAAAATTGCAAAACCGGACAAAATTTTTAACCTGATTTTCATGGCATTAGATTGAAGGATCCGTTTATTAAAAATTATTGCAATATTAAGCAAAATAGCTTTAGCTGAGAAAAATTATTGCAGGTATATTGATAAAATATTCTTTAATAGTTATGACTAAATTCTGTCACGCAAATTTAAAATATCAGAAAAACATCAAGCCTGTCGTAGTTTTTCAGACATAATTTTTTACCTGAATGAAAA
>DASQZP010000168.1:0-4788 GCA_035638655.1 Bacteroidales bacterium | reverse complement strand
CATGGGTGACCGACCAGATGCGTTCTCCTGTAATCAGGTTTCTGGCTTCTAAGGCATCTGAGTTGTCAATAAAAATTGTGTCTGCATGAATATCGGCCACGGATATATATCCATTCACCTGTGATGACCAGACCACCTCGCCGGTGGATGCTTTGCAGGCAGTTAATTTCCCATATTCATACCAATCGTTGTAGGTTCCCTGTATAACAATTAAATTTCCCAGTTCACTTACATCCAGCGGAACAACATTTGTTTCAAAAGAGGCAGTTGTTTCGTCAGCTGTTAGTTGAAATTCATCCGTACCACTGTTAACCGGGGTGCCCGATGCCCAGAGTGTAATCGCCTGGTAGGATCCTTCTCCTTTTACAACCAGTTCTCCGGAACCTGAAAATTTATAGCCGTTGATAGTTTCTGTTGTAACATTGTAGGTACCCGCTTTCGTTACATTGACCCTGAGATCAACGTGGCTCTTGTTTTCTTCTATTTTCTGATTTTTACATAGGTTGTTCCGCTGGAACTATACCCTGAACCATCAATATAAGTCCATTCTGCTGTAGAGGGTAATTCTTCTTTGGGGATAATTTCATTGTCTTTTTTACAGGAGGTGATAAATATTATTGCCGCTGCAATCGTTAAAATAAAAGGATAGTTGTTTTTCATGGTTGAGTTAAAAGTTTTATTGTTAATTACTAAAGTTTCGCACATAGCAAACATTTTTTTTCATTCAGTTACTTTTAATATTGATTGAATTATATTTCCCTCACGTTTTGGGGTAGTTTTCCCTGTTATACTATAAATGAATGCCAGAAGTTACCCTGTTGTTAATCTGTCCGGATTTCTTCAGAGAATAATATCTTTCTCTTTGAAGAATATTTCGTCAAAGAGCATAAAGCTATTCAACATAGTTGCTATCAATACCCAAATGAAAAGATATTTTTAAATGTCCTGTTCTTTGGGGGATTTTAAACGCTTCCCTTTGCGAAGAAAAAACCTTAATTAGCTGAACCTTCACATAAGAATTCAGAAAATCCTACATCTTTATATTTAGTTCCCTTATATACCTCAATAATTTCACATCTAAGAATATTCTTTGATTTTGAGATATTTTTAAATTTATCAATTAGCAGATATTTGCTTATATCAAACGATTGAAACTGCCAGGTATCAATTAAATTAACATAACAAACCGGAACTTTATTAAAATAAACCTTAAGCTTTTTAACCCTGGAATTATTTTTCCATAAAACCAACGATTTACAATAACCATTAAAAATATCACAAATCCCATAAAACTGATATGCCTCCGAATTATCTCCCGGAAAATAATCAATTGTGAATTCAATGCATTGTCCAATCCCATAATTGGGTACCATCCAGGCAGTATTTAAATCATAATCATCAATATTTTCCGAAGTGAAGGTAATATTATTAATATCAGTCAATTGTGAGGAGGATTTACATTCTCCGATGGGCACTGACCATATACCCCAGAAGTCATTATTTTTATAACCTTCAATACTTGAACTGTATAATTCATTACCTTCTTTGTAAGTTTTTGAGTATACAACTCCTAATTGAATTTCCTTTGCATTCAGTCTTAATAAGAAAAAAATAAACACCATTGAAAATATTGTATTTTCCATATTTTTAGTTATCCTGAACATAAAATTCATCATAGAAAAGAAATGTATATTTTGTTTTTTCCGGATTACTGATATTGGATGGTATTAGTATCAACTTTCCAAAAATGCAATTTAATCCAACATGCTTAGGTTTAACTTTAAAGTCAATTTTTTTTGTATCACTTTTATATATGGCCGGTTTATCAATGAAGGATAAAAATTTATTCATTTTACCAATTTCAACTTCCATCTTCCATTCATATTTATTTATGAAATCAACATGTATTTTGTTTAATTCATTAATTTGAAGCGTATCTTTCTGATGTTTTATGGAATAAAAAAAACTCATATCTTCAACAGGTTTTTTATTAATCTTATCATAAACAAGCTGTCCTGGAGATTCAGCATTTCCATTTTCATCCAGGATATAGTTAATCATTTTTACCAGTTTTCCTCCATTGTTATTATAAAACTCATTTAACATAATTTGCTTTCCATCAATATAAAAATATTCCTGTTTAACTTTTCCCTGATTATCAAAAACTTTAGTTATACCATAAAGACTATCATTTAGAAAGGTACGTATTAAATTTATTTTGCCTGTTGTATCAAAGATCACCATTCTCCCGGATCTTTTACCGTTTTTAAAGTTTACATTCTCAACCAATACATTTTTTCGGTATGATTTACAATACCCGTTTAAAAGGCCATCTTTGTAATGTGCCACTTTTAATAACTTACCTTTCTCAGAATAAAGCCGTGCTTCATAAATGTCAGCTGATTCATAAATAATTTTCTCTTTAACCTTTCCGGATTCATAGTAGACATATTCCACATCCTTATTTTGCTTACATGCAACTAAAGAGAATAAAAAAATGAAAATTATTATTAATCTTTGCATATTTAGTTTTCAGTTTATCATGCGTGTGCCACGCCGCTAACTAATTCCAGATCGATGCTATATTCTCACTATCTAAGGGTCAGTAAATGTACCATTAGATAAACCATGTGCCATATCGTCATTACCACATGATGTAATAATTACTGAAGTTACTACCAACAGTAACAGGTTAAAAAAATGTGGATTTCATAATTAATAAATTTTTATTGCTAAATTTTGGTATATAACATGATTAAGATATGCCTCTGTAAAAAAGAATTGCTCAACCCCAAGCGCTGGTTTAAATATAGCAAAATCAAACTAACTGATAGCGATAAGTTGCATAAATATTGACATTATCAATTTATTATCTTGATGACTATATATTTTTTCCTTGATAATATTATTAAGACCAGGCAGAAAGGTCGTTTTATTTTTGGTATTCAGTTATCAAAATATTCAGACTTTTTGCAAATCCAAGAATGCTATATATGATCAGGCACGGACAGTATGCCCGCGCCTGTGGGGGGTAAGTTTAAGTTTAAAGTTTAAAGCAGGAGAAATATCTGTTTATCAAAGAACTTAGGTGATACAAAACAAGAAGAATTTTTGAGAGAGGCAAATATTGTCAGTGGGCCTGAAAGGCAGGGTATACTCACCCGCAATGGTTTAAAAAATTCTACTTGCTAAATAATTCAAAATGATTTTGTTATTTTTGTAAGAGGCTTTATTTTAACCAAATAAAAATATCCTGACATTAAGAACCTTGCAATGAGAAGATTTATTTAACGAATTTTTTATCTAAATAAATTTGGATATGAAACAAATCATTCTAAACATTCCGGATAATAAATATCTAGCTTTTATAAAGCACATTAAAAGCAAGTTCTCTGATATTCAGATAAAAGAAAATAAACCTAAAACCGTGGAAGAAGTAACCGAAGAAGATAACGCCTATGATACCATGCTTTTATCGGAAAAAAGCCTGGCCGAAGATTGGCTCTCCGATGAAGATAACAGATGGGATGAAGTTCTGTAAAAAATGAAGTACAATAAAGGCGACATTGTGATTATCGGTTTCCCGTTTTCTGATTTGTCAAGGACAAAGAAAAGACCTGCTCTTATAATTTCGAACGATACGGTAAACAATACCGGAGATTACCTGATGGTACAGGTTACTTCCAAAATCCGCAACGACAGCCTTTCGCTCCCGATAAACAAAAGCGATTTTGTTAATGGCAAAGAACTGCCTTTGCAAAGTTGTATTCAACTACATAAAATATTCCTGTTAAACGAAAGCCTGATTATTTATAAAAATACGGCTGTAAATACCGATTTTCTTGATTCGGTTGTTAGTAAAATATCTGCTCTTTTAAAATAAACTGCTCTTTATTATCAGGTTTATATTTTGCTTTGCAGTATTGTGTGCATTTCTTTTATTCTATTCTGGTTTCCCCTTAAAGTTTCTTTTTGCATATTACCATTCCTAAAATAAAAAACAAACTCTGCATCTTTTATAGCGCCAACTCCAGGCAGTATCATAATTAGATAATTGACTTTTCGTTCATTAAATTCTATTTTCTGGATGTCTTTATAAATTATTAGACGCTCATTGTTTAAAAATGGTAATATCCTTACACTATTAAATATTATATATTCATTCTTTAGTTCAATTTTTTGTGTTGAACTTAATAAAAATATAACTAAGGTAATTATTAATAAAATAGCAATTCCTGTTGGATTCTCTTGGAAAACGGTTAGAATATATATGCTAAACACTATACAAATAAAGCGGACCATAAATGTTATAATACTTACTCCCTTAAATTTAAATATGGTAGTACTGCTCATTATTTTTATTCCTTTAAATATAACTCACTCTGCAAACCATTATTTTTCGCTTTCTCGTAATTATCATAGAACTTTTTCAAGTCCCTTTCTTTTTTATAAACTAATGCAAGATAATAATACCCATATATGTTTTCATCATCCATGTTAAAAGCAATTTTAAAATCTTTTTTAGCCTTAGCGAGTGGATCCACCCCCAAAAACATACTAATCCTGGGATCGTAATACCTGGCGCCATAATAGTACAAACCGGTTTCCTTGTCCAGTTCTTTTCCATTAAACAAATAAGGTGTGCGCTGGTGGTCGGCACGGTCTTCAACAAAAGTTTGCTTACTCATTTATTATTTTAATGGTGTTCGCGAGCTCCCTACGGTCGGTTCAAAATGCTGGTAAACTTCACCGGAGGCATCCGTTATGTAACTGGAGCTACCTAAATGA
>DASQZP010000167.1:0-4190 GCA_035638655.1 Bacteroidales bacterium | reverse complement strand
TACAAATAGGCAGGTCTTTTTCATACAATAAATATAGTCATTCAGGTGACAATTGCAGATGCATTAACTGTTAAAGTTCTATATCAATCCTGGGTTGGTGACTGATAAACTGATATCCGTCCTCCTTTCCCCTGTAATTGAGAATAAGCAGATTCGTCTGATCGGGATAAATATCCATTAAAACACTATTAAGAATCGATATCTTTTGAACGCTATCCGGAAATTTTATCCTGTAATATAACCAGACCGCATCATCCGTGATCCGGAGACTGTCAAACACGGGGCCATCCATCTCTTTCCCGTTGCTAAACAATTTAAAATTATCTGCAATGTATTGATTAATTTTATTCTGTTTCTGATTATCGATAGTTGAATTTCTCTCTGACAGATCAATGCCTGGCGTGATTTTCTTATTCATTGCCTGTTGAAAGTCATCACGGAATATCTTGAATGACAATTCAAAAACTCCTGAGTCAGTATTATATTCCATGTTTACAATACCAACATGTACAGGATGAAACAGATTTGCAAGAAGTCCGCTTACCAGAAGCAATCGAATAATCAGTGTTGTCAATGTAATCCAGTCTTTATATTATCAAATCAAAATTACAATATTTTTTCCAGTCATTCTCAATAATTAATTAGTGCCTGTCCATAATTCTACTTTGACAGATTAAACCCAGACTTGATTTTTCGCCTTTTATAGCCCCATCCCTAAAGGGTGAAAGCCGAAAAATCAAGCCGTTCCCTTCAAGGTAAAGGGCTAATCGGGTTGATTTTGACAATTGTTTTAAAAGTATCAAAATAGAAATAATGTCCGGTAACTGCATTGTTCCCGAACATTTTGATCCAGACACCTGAATTTATTGACGGACACAAATTAACAAAGAAACAAATTTTAGTCACGAAATATAAGCTCCTCTTATCATATCATTTAATTTATTTATCTTTAATTTTCTGTTGCCGGAGTAATTTAACACAGAATATTTTTAAGTTACCATCCTCTTTTGTTAACTTATTTGTTTTATTATTATCCGGAAATGCTAAAATTTTAAACAATTCAGGTAGTTTCAGTCTTTTATCAGCCAAATCGCTTATGTCACTCAGACGGGTTATAAAAAATAATTATTTTCAAAGGCACGGGGCAACAAGAATTGCCCTGATTTATTTCATTGTCAGTTTTCTCTGGATACTTTTTTCGGATAAACTTGCATCTCAACTGTTTACTGCTGAGAACATTCAACAAGTGCAAACATTTAAAGGCTGGTTTTTTATTTCCATGAGTGCCATTATTATTTATCTACTGGTTAAAAGCTATATGAAAGAAAATCTTGCCTACCAGGAATCCCTGAGCCAAAGTCGTGAATCATATAAGATACTTGCCTCAAACCTGGCTGAAAGTGAAAACCGGCTGCGAAAAGTACTGCTGGAAGCACCCGTGCCTGTTATTCTCATTAATAATGAAAAGCAAATAGAGCTCCTGAGTAACACATTTTCAAATGAAACAGGATATACAATAACAGATTTTCCGGATATTGATTCACTTGAAGAAAAGCTGATCCTAAATAATCAGAAAGGATTCCGTGAACTCATCAGGAAAACAGCAAGCACAATTTCACAACAACTTGAAGAAGAAATTGAAATCATCACCAGTCATGGCACAAAACGTATCTGGAACATCAGTGCTTCCCCACTTCTCTTTGAGGATGGATCCATCAACATCACCATGATGGCCATGGACATTACAGTAATAAGAACTGCTGAGAAACGTCTGAGTCTGACAAACCGGTCTCTCAGGGTTTTGAGTAACTGCAACCAGGTTATTGTTCGAAGTAAAAATTTTACAAACCTGCTCAATGAGATAACAAAAATCATGGTACAAAGCGGGCATTACAAGTATGCATGGGCTGGCAGATGGAGCAAAGGACAGTTAATCCCGGTTGCCAGTCACGGTGCCGGCTCTGAACTTGCTGTACTGGTGAATAATTTTTTTACGCGAAAGCAGGCAGGTAAAAAAGTACTTTCCATGCTGGAAAAAGGTCAACTTTATTTTTGCAGGGATATTCTACATGTTCCTGATTGCTCTTCTATTATGGAAAAATCAACCTATAGTGAATTGAATGCCTTTATCTTACTCCCTATAATCATTAATGACAATCTCTGGGGCGTAATAAATTTATTTGAAACCAGCGGTTATGCCTTTAGTAATGAGGAACTGGCTTTGCTAAAAGAATTGAATGAAGATGTCACGTTTGCCATTCAGTCTTTATTGATCCTAAGTGAGAAGAAAAAGATTGAAGAAGAAAAAATGGCATTACAACATGAACAGAACAAACTTCTCAGGCAATTACAAGCCCAGATTGACAATATGCCGATGGGGTTATTGCTCACGGATAAGGAATTTAAAATCACATTCCTGAATCCGGAAGCAGAAAAAATTTTTGGGTACAGCAATGCCGAAGCATTGGGACATACACCAGATGAATTAATCATTCCTGAAAATGAGAGACCTTTTACCAGTGAGATACGCCACAGGATTATGGAAGGATCGACTGAAAAAAATATCATCAACAATAACAGGAGAAAAAACGGAGAAATCATTGTTTGCGAGTGGTTGAATACTCCTATTACGGATGAAAAAGGTAATTTTGAAATTATGCTTTCAATGGTTCAGGATATTACTGAGAGACTAAAGTTTGAAACGCACGTACGACAAATTCAAAGGATGGATACCCTGGGTACATTGGCAGGCGGAATAGCCCATGATTTTAATAATATACTCACTACGCTTAACGGGTATACAGAAATGGCACTTTCACCAAATATTAAAGAATCAAAAAGAGATGGGTATCTCAAAAAAACACAGGAAAGTATTCAAAAAGCCCACGATCTTGTCAATCAAATCCTGACATTTAGCAAAGGCGTTGAACCTCAAATTTCGGCCATTGATTTACCCGGTATTGTAAACCAGGTTCATCAATTGCTTCATCACATGTTACGCAGTAACATTCAAACTGACATCAGGTTTAACAGTCGTGCGATGGTTAAAGGAGATGAAACACAATTAAACCAGGTTATCATGAATCTGTGTACAAATGCAATAAAGGCCATGCGTGAAAAAGGCGGCAAACTCAGTATAACCACTGAAGATTTTCTGAATAAAAAACATCAGACATTTGATTTTTCAGAATTACTTCCCGGGCAGTATGTAAAATTAACCATTTCTGATACCGGACCCGGCATATCACCTGCAATATACAATCGCATTTTTGAACCATTTTTTACAACCTATAAAGTTGGCGATGGCACGGGACTGGGACTCGCTGTTGTGTATGGTATTTTAAAGAAACATAATGCAGTTATCAACGTTATTAATGAACCAGGAGAAGGAGCTACATTCGAAGTGTATCTGCCAGCATCAACCCAATAAACATATGTTTGTATAACATCTTTGTAAAATCAATAACATAATGGAAAACAAGAAACACATAATGCTGGTTGATGATGACAAAGCCATCAGGGAAATGTTGAAAGACATGTTAGAAGATGCTGGATTCAAGGTTGATACTATGGAAGATGGCCAGCAGGCGATTGATAATTTCAACAAAGAGCTGTATCAACTTGTTATTACAGACATTATCATGCCTGAAAAAGAGGGCATTGAGCTGATTATCCACCTTAAAAAAGTTGCCCCGGAAATTAAAATCATAGCCATATCGGGTGGTGGAAGAGGCAAACCTGAAGATTATCTGCTGAATGCAGAAATACTGGGTGCGGATGCTACTTTTACCAAGCCTTTCAGTCCTGCCAAATTGTTGGAAAAGGTCCAAAGCTTATTGTTGAATGAATAAAATAATGAAAAATCCTGACAGTAATCTTACACCATCAGGATTAATACTTCTATATAATTTGCTACCACTATGAATTTGCAAGAGACTTAATAGTGTCTGTCCATAATGTCCGATAACTACGTTATTGAACATTTTGATCCAGACACCTGACTTTATTGACAGACTCTAATAACCTATAATATCGTAAGACATTATAATTTCATTACGGAAAATGTCTTTAATATTTCACTACTACGGACAACAACATAATATATACCTGCCTTAAGAAAAGAAAGATCAATATCCAGACCGGGTTTGAGAAAATAGTGCTGAAAGAATACTATTTTTCCATAAATATCA
>DASQZP010000166.1:0-2784 GCA_035638655.1 Bacteroidales bacterium | reverse complement strand
TCATGTAATTAATTTTATAGTAGTCAATCATAACCCAAGCTCATCAAGTGCCAGTTTATAAAGGATGATCCGCTGGTACCGGCCTGCTACCCAGGTCTTGCCTGCAACAGCCAGTCCGCCATCAGAAGTTCTGAACAGCGCGGCCAGTTCAACCGGATTGGTATGCCCCAGGTATTTTGTCTTAATAAGTTCATTGGTAGCTTTGTCAAAGAAATAGATGGCAATCTGATCGGTTTTGGTTGTTGCTGCATATACAATCATTGCTTTACCGTTGAAATCATCCTGTAGCATTTTAACCGGAGCATTTGCTTTCAGTTCAGGAAATACCAAAGGTTGCAGGTCAGAAACATTTTGTGTAGAATGAAAATCAACGGGAATATCCGGCCCGATAAAAATGTTTCCGGTATTGAACTGAGAGGCAGCGATGGCAAAAGTGTCTCCTTCCTGATAACCCACTGCACTGATTCCTCCGGATTCCTGATACCCGTTCAGCCTGCCTGTAATACTGCCCGTACTTTGGTCTACAAAAAGCAGTGAAAGTGTATAGTTTGAAAGAGCATTTACTGCATAGAAAGTATTTCCGTTGCTAACAAAATCACGGATAAAAAACGGGAATGGGGTATGTTGCTTTTTCAGGTGCTGAAAAATTTCATAGGAAAAATCCTTGTTAGTGGAAGTAGAAATACGAAAACTCCCGGAAAGATTTTTATCATAAGAGGTGATTATCGTATTCATTCCTATTCCGTCATAAGACAATAACACAATACGGTTTGCTGAAGATGAATAACAGGCGGCCAGCGGGTAACTGTCATTGGTACCTCCGGCTTCTGAAATGCTGCCTGAGCTACCGTTATCATTTATCGTCATCAGTTTGGCCTTAAAGGAATTATCATCCATACAAAAGAACTGAATGCTGTTTCCGGTATTCATCAGTCCCGGCACCGGACTTACATATCCGCCATCGGCAGCTGTTTCCCAGGCGATATTTCCGTTTTCATCGGTTTTTAATACATGTACCGCAGGAAAATTAGTGTTTTGTGTAGCATCAAGTGCTGACAAAACAATAAAACCGCCGTCGGCTGTTTCCATGGCATCCACAGGATAATAGGAAACTGTAAGGTCGGTGTTATCAAATACCTTAACAAAATTATAATCCGGTGATACATTGCTTTTTTACATCACAGGAAACTGCAACAAAAAGAATCAACAGGCAATAAGCTATGTTTTTCATCGGCTGATATTGATTACGGATTGATTATTATTTACGTTTTTCTTTAAAATAATGACAGTCCACAGCACCTCTTTTTGTGATTTTGCTGATGGGAAAGATGATGGCCAGATTGATCTTCAAAGCCGGAAGCCGGATATTATCCTGCACATCATACTGACTTCCCGAAAATGTCTGATTATCGAAACGCCCTTTTTCATTCACAATATTATTCATGTTGAAACTATAGGAGGCACCCAGGGTAACAATCAGCTGGTCAAAATCATAGGATATGCCTCCTCCCGCCCCCAGGTCAATCTTGCTGGTAATGTAGCTGCTGGTATAATCACCTGACATTTCGGAATGTTGGACAGGGATAGCCGCCTGGCCTGTGTACTGGGTGAAATCAGAAATCACCGATTTCTGAGCATTCTGTAATAACCCGTACGAGGCGAATCCTTCCACGAAAGGTTTTAAGTTGGCTGTTCCCACATAATAGCGGATTACCAGTGGAATCTCGATATATCTAAGCTTCTGCCGGTTTGTGCGTTCAGCTTCTATGCTGCTGCCTGCGGCATCCTGCCACATCTGGTGAGTTTTATACTCATAATTACAGGTATTGAAAGAAGGCAGTAAACCCGCATGCAGGTTCCCTTTGACAGGATAAAACATGATAAAACCAAACTGATTGCCAATATTCTTAAGGAATCCCGAGTACGATTTGCCGGTTATAGCAGGTGCGGTACCCAGGTAATTGACTACACGGAAATTGTTCAGGCTGACTGGTTGGGTAAAATTAATCCCACCAAAAAAGCCAACAAGCAAGGTTGGCTTACTGTCATTACCAGGTGGAGGCTTAGGTATACCGGAAGCTGAAAAAATAAATACAGCAACCAGAAAAACGATTAGTCTCTTCATAGTTCAGATTCATTCTAATTAATAACGCAACGACAGACAAATTGTTTTTGACTCTGCAAATAAAGATACAAAAACATCTCTTTTTCATTTAAAACAATATATTTTTCATGAATGATCAATACTGATATTCATCAAGAGTATTAGTTTGAGGATGTATAATTTAGAAAAGATTTACAACTTAAATAAATGCCAATTAGTAGGGCGCGGTGGCCGAAAAGCCGCGACTTCGGGTCGGCCGTGGCTAGTGGGCAGCCTTGGCTTTTCTAGATTTTTTGTTTACTTTTTCATCAATTGGAAAAAGTAAATGCCCGTCCGGCATGAGGACAAAAAAACAATATGAGAAATAGAGTAAATCTAACAATGTTAACTTAAAGCATTTTCTCTAAACTCAAATGGATTTATAATAGTAAAAATTATTTCAAGCTTTTCGATACTCATTTAGAATTTAATCCACTCCAATAATGCAATTAATCCAAATGGTAATATTTTCTTATCATTCTGAAATGAAAAAAAGGCCCTTTAAATGAAAAAGAGATGTTTTTGTATCTTTATTTGCAGAGTCAAAAACAATTTGTCTGTCGTTGCGTTATTAATTAGAGTCTGTCAATAAAGTCCAGGTGTCTGGATCAAAATGTTCGAGAACAAGGCGTGCAAAAATT
>DASQZP010000165.1:0-2388 GCA_035638655.1 Bacteroidales bacterium | reverse complement strand
TATGCAGTTTTCCAGAAAACTTTGTTTTTCCTCAGCATAGAGGTCAATAATTGTCATTGATAATTTCCTATTTGGTCACGATTTATATAAAAATGTTGATACCATATCTTGTGGTTGCTACAAATAATGCGTAACTGACTTCGCTAATAAACCTCGAATCTCTGTATGGTGATTGATGGAGAAAATCGGCAGAAAACCACCTCTTTGAAAACCTGTGATTTCATAAAATATCACAAATTAAGCCAGATTCCAGATTTGTAGATGCTATCACAGCTTCAATAAAATTTTACCTATGTTGGAAAAATCTACTAATTTAACAAGTCAGGTTTCTTATCGTATCGAGAGTCGGTGATATGTCCATGGGAAAAATGAAAAATGGTGATGAGAAGCAGAATCTCAATTAAAAAATATCTCTAAGATACTGAAATCATCTTCAAATGTCCCCTTTTGGGATAATTCCTGTGTATAATTCAAAAGGCTGTCCAAAGTAGATTGATCTGCATTGGATGGTTGCGTAATAAACTCCAAAAACTCGTTAAATCCCCAGATTGATCCATCATTTTTTGTAATATCGAAAACACCGTCAGAAAAAACGAATAAACGTGCGGGAATCCGAATCTCCTGAATTCTGCTTTGATAAATGGTGTCCGGATAGCCCCCTATAATGAAGTTTGGAGTTCTAAGCTGTTCTACTTGAGCATTTCCCAAAGAAAAACCGGAAAACAATAGCGCCGGAGGGTGGCCGCCGCTGGCATATATTAGTTGGCGAGAAGATGCACTATAAACTCCATACCAAATTGTAAAAAACATATCGTTGTGTAGTTCACCCGGAAATGTATTGTTTAAAGCAAATAAAACCTGTTCAGGTTTGTGAAAATCGGTCTTCGGAAGAGCGTGGGAACGCAACACATTTATAACTGAAACAGAAAGAAGGGCGGCTGCCCATCCATGACCACTAACATCAATCAAGTACAAAGCAAAATGATCTTCATCGATCCAATGATAGCCAAAAGAGTCACCTCCCAATGAGGCAGATGGTATGAATTTCCAGTCAGTCAGTAATGCTCCCGAACTAATTTTTTGGGGTAACACAGTTTTCACGTATCCCGCAGCATCGGACAGCTCATTATTTAACTGTTTCAAAACCGCATTGCGCTCAAGAAGCGTTTTATTGAGTAAGGCTTCGGCTTTTTTCTGATCTGTAACATCTCTGGCAACTTCAACAGCACCGATGATTTTTCCTTCTGCATCCCTGATAGCTGCTGAACTGATTTCGACCAATGAGGTACGACCATCCGGTATTGGAATATCCCTAATACCTCTTCTTTCTCTACCATCTTTGAGAACGTCGAGTACCATGCAGTCATCACAGGGCTCTTTTCGACTGCGGTAAGCCGCATAGCAGTGCTCACCAATTTTTGAACCGAATAATTGAACAATGATCTTATTTTGATATTGGATTTTAAGATCATTGTCGATCACCGTTACTCCATCGCTCACGGTATCCAAAACAATTTTTAAAAGATCCTCTTGCTGTTTCCCAGCGGTGCCTACATTCATTTTCACCTCATTTTATCTCTAAGAAACTTCTTTAATACCAATGATAATAACAAAGGCGTAACAATCCAAAAATCGTTCCGTGATCACAAGGCGATGTCAGTTACCGATTAATTGAGAATAATTGAAAAAAAAATATTCCTGGAAAAACTTATGCTTTCCTAAAATAACACAAGTTGCGCCAAACTTGAGATTTGTAGATGAAACCCCAATTATACGAAACATCCAAAATTTTCACATTTCTTGCGAAAATCAGCAATCAAGATAATTTACAAGTTTCATCAAGATATCAAAAAAACAAAACCCTATCTCCAATACCGGAAACAGAGCTTTTATGACATATCCATATGCTCTCCCTTTTGAATAATGATTAATCTCCAGGGTCAATCAGAGTTAATTTCCCAAACTCAGATTAAATTGTCAAGAATATTAGACAGATAACCCGCTTATTTACTTGACAGATACTAATTTTGATTGTTAAATTAATTGGTTAGGAGCCATTAAAGCAAAGGCTATTCTGTAACATATTGTTATCAAAGCATATTTTAATCTAAAAAAATGGAGAAGGAGAACAAAATGACAATTACCAAGGATCTTCAGGCTATCAGCAAAGAGTTAACCAAACTTGTAAATCAAATTGAAAAATTGGCAACTGAATTCGGGAAAGCGGAAAAGCCAAAGGCAAAATCAGTCAAGACAAAGCCTAAAGCAAAGGCTGTAAGCAAAAAGGCCCCGGCGAAAGGTGGCAAGAAAACTGATACCGACAAGGTCCTTGCTATCATTAACAGGTCGAAAAAAGGGGTTGATACCGCCACATTGATAAAGAAAACC
>DASQZP010000164.1:0-3443 GCA_035638655.1 Bacteroidales bacterium | reverse complement strand
ATTTCATTCCCGGTTTCATCTTTCCAGTGAGCAAGCCGCGTTGCATCGGACTGTATGCAAGAATGCCGAGATTGTTTTTCAGACAGTAGGGGACTACATCCGTTTCAATATCTCTGTTCACCATGCTATAGGGTACCTGATCTGAAGCCAGCTTCAGCGTTTTTTCAGCTTCTTCCAGTTCCTGTGCACTATAATTGCATACACCTGCAGCCCTGATCTTACCCTGCTCAAGTAAACGCTCAATAGCTTCCATGGTTTCAGAAACAGGGGTAGTCGGATCCGGCCAGTGGATCTGATACAGGTCGATATAATCCGTTTTGAGGCGTTTCAGACTGGCCTCACATTCTGCAATCACACTTTCTTTGGAAGCCAGACGCCGCATATCAATCGGATTGCCATTATTATCCACACTGTCAAAAAAGTGTTGACCTTTGTTGGTATCCCAGCGCAGACCATATTTAGTAAGTATTTGCAGGGAATCGCGCTTGTAGTTGCTGATTACTTCACCCACAATTTCCTCACTGTGTCCCTGACCATAGGCAGGAGCAGTATCAATGGAAGTGATTCCCAGTTCAATGGCCCGGTGGATGGCTTTGACGGCATCATCCTTATCGGCACCACCCCACATCCAGCCACCAATGGCCCAGGCTCCGAATGTGATTACCGTTAGTTCCAAATCAGTTTTTCCAAGTTTTCTGTATTCCATAATTTTTCGGTTTATTTATTTATTATTATGATTACCAGTTGATTGTATCTTCCGGTACATTTTTCAGACTGTCAACGATCCAGTCGGCTTCAGCGAGTTTATCTTCCTGGAAACTGGTAGTAACAGCCAGGCATTTACAACCAGCACTTTTAGCTGCTTTAACACCGCTGACTGCATCTTCAACAACCAGGCATTCCTCAGGTTTGAGCTGCAGGCGATTGGCAGCTGTCAGGTAAATTTCAGGAGAGGGCTTTTTGTTTTCAACATCTTCTCCTTTTAAAAGTGCATCAAAAGTATCATGATCCAGACCGGTCTCTTTCAGATTAATTTCCATTTTTACTTTGTCAGCACTTGTTGCAACTGCCAGTTTAAGCCCTTTTCCTGCACATCTGTGAATAAACTCCTTTGCGCCGGGCAATGCTTCGAGATTGTTTTTAGCCAGCTCGCCGTAGATTTCATACGTTCTTTTTTTGTCACGCTGTATGTCAATCTCTACCCCGTATTTTTCCGCCACGCCACTTATGTAGCGGTCTTCCCCGGTTCCTACAAATGGCTCAAAATCCTCAGGTTGTACTTCTACGCCATGTTCCCTGAACATTCTGATTGCCGCCTGGCAAATAAATTCCTCCGAATCCACCAATACTCCGTCCATATCAAACAGAACGCCTTTGATTTTCATAGATAATTTGTTTTAAATACCGGTAATTTCCTGAAGCTGATCAGCTTTCAATTCATTGCTGTCCTTCATTATTGTTGTAACGATGGTCATCCTGGCGGCTGCTTCAAGCACCTCCATTCGGTCAAAAGCCTGAAGCAGGCTTGTGCCCAGCGTAACAATGCCGTGGTTGCTGATCAGTATTACATCTGATCCTTTTGCTGCCTGTGCAACATTCTCCGCCAGCCGGGGGCTGCCCTGTAATGCATACGCTGCACGTACAGGTGTACCCAGTATGGCCCATGATTCCGCGATAAGCCGGGTATTAATATCCTTTTCCATGGCTGTAAAAGTAGTCGACCAGGTGGGATGGGCGTGTACAACGGATCTGATCTCCGGCCTTTTTTTATAAATAGCCAGGTGCATGGACGTTTCCATACTGGTTATGAGTCCCGGGGTAAGATTCTCACCGTTCATAGTGACAATACCAACCTGCTCACCCGTAAGCCGGCCCTTGTCGAGCAATGAAGGCGTGACCAGCACATGTTCTGCACCTACCCGCATACTGACATTCCCACCGGAAGTTGTAGTGAGTCCTCTTTCGTATAACCGTTTCATGAAATAGGCAACTTCTGCCCGTTCAATTTCATACATCTTTATTTGCTTTTTTCAACCAGATCAATTATTCCGTTAAGGACAGAATGAGGTCTGTATGGAAATTCACTGATCATGTTTCTGCTGGTAATACCACTTAATACCAGTGCTGTGTCAATTTCTGATTCAATGCCTGAGATAATATCTGTATCCATACGATCACCGATAATAATTGATTCTTCCCTGCTACAACCGATTTTTTTCAGCGCTATGCGCATCATCAGCGGATTTGGCTTCCCGATATAATAGGCTTCCCGACCTGTAGCAATCTCAATTGGCGCGATGAGTGCTTTTGTTGCCGGTGCAATTCCGTTTTCAATCGGTCCGTTTGTATCCGGGTTTGTCCCGATGAGCTTGGCGCCTTTCAGTACCAGATTAACCGCCTGTTCAATTTTTTCGTAACTGTATGCCCTTGTTTCACCCATAACAACATAATCAGGATCAACATTGTTCATGGTATAACCAACATTGTAGAGCGCATTGATCAGTCCGGCCTCTCCGATAATGAATGCACTGCCCCTGGGATTCTGGCTCGACAGGAAACTGGCGGTAGCCAGCGCACTCGTGTAAAAATGGCTCCTGTCAACATCAATACCAAGCCTTTTTAGTTTTTCCTGTAATTCACGGGGAGTTCTTTCACTGGAATTGGTCAGAAAAAGAAATTTTTTCTTTTCCTGCTGTAACCATTCAACAAATTCCTTCACACCAGGTAAAAGCATGTTCCCATGGTAAATCACTCCATCCATATCGCAGATAAAGCCTTTTTTTGATTTGATTTTTTCAATAATTTCTTTTTTTGTCATAGGTCTGGTTTATCGTTCGTTTATACCCAAGACAAATTTATTAAAATTATCGGAAGATAAAGTTAAGAGGTAAGAAGTTGTTAAGTTAGGGCATGGACAACATGTCTGCGTTAGTTGGGGGGCACAAGTAGATACTTGCGCCAGTTTGGGGTCACGCATTATAAATGCGCGCCAGATGAATTCCACCTAATTCAACGGGTATACTGGAGTTTTTCTTGCTTTCGTCTTCGGTCCGACTACCCGACTTCCGACTCACCCCCTCAACTCCTCCACCTCTCCACTCCTCCACTCCTCAACTTTTCCCCGGATTTGCCGGGCATGCCGTAATCTTTTTTCCTTCCTTGTTACTCCACTCCCACAGGCCTAACCACGGGCTGGTCGTGATCCTTGCCCACACCAGGCCCTCGCACATCCAAAGGCAAGGATTCCGTCTTCCGTCTCCCGACTCTTAACCCCTCAACTCCTCAACTCCTCAACTCCTCTACAACTTCTACAACTTCTACAACCTCTTCATCCTCTCCATCCTCTTCATCCTCTTCATCCTCTTCATCCTCTACAACCTCTACAACCTCTACATACATTAAATCTCATTCGTAAATTATTAGGTAATAATGACAGGACAACC
>DASQZP010000163.1:0-9957 GCA_035638655.1 Bacteroidales bacterium | reverse complement strand
GGGTTTATTCAAACCGAAATGACAGCCAAACTTCCGGAGGATGTGCGCAAAGCATGGACAGAGAAAATTCCGCTCCGCAGGGGAGGAACACCGGATGATGTAGCCAATACCGCTCTTTATCTTGCCTCCGACCTCTCTTCGTATGTGAGTGGGCAGGTTATCAATGTTTGTGGTGGTATGCAAACCTGAGTTCAAACTATGTGAACAAGTATAAAACGGTCAGGCTTGTTACTGGTAATAAAATGACTTTAAATACCGTTATTTATATATTATAAAGAAAGACCGGGCTATGAGAATGTCCGGTCTTTAAGTATTGATAAATGCAGGGTTTGTCAACTTGCTTCAGTTGCATCAGGCAAAACATAGCGAATTGGTGACAATCAGCAAGTTTGTATTTTTGCAAGTTTTGGTAAACTTGCTTGATCTGAAAAGATTACTCAGAAAATGTGAAATGAAAAATATTTTTTTTGTTTTTATTCAGTGTCTGGTTTTTGTAATGATTAATTCTCTATCTAATTTATTCTTTATCTTATATTATTAGTTAATACATGAAACAATTAATAGCAAAAACAGCAATATTACCAGTAATTATGCTGATAATTTTGTTTGGTATTAACGCCTGTTCCTCAGTTAAACCTTTATCCATTGATGTGCTAAAACCGGCTGGGGTCACTATTCCCGCCAACATTAAATCTGTCAAGGTTATTAACCAGAGTAATATTGTAAATAACGGAAAGCTCAGCGTACAACTGAATTTACTTACAAAAGATGAGATGCCTCCCGATATTGACAGTACTGTATCTTCTCAGTTTGTGGCAGGTTTTTATAATTACATGTCATATTCTCCGAGGTTTGAAATGAAGCCTCCGCTGTACCGGCCCATGTATAGCAACAGGACTGCCTTACAAAAATTAAATCCGTTGATGGTTCAGTATATTTGCGATACTGCTAATTGTGACGGACTTGTAACCATTGATTATTTCAGACTTACAGACAGTATTGATGCCTATCGGACTGATCAGGGATATTATGCCTATCTTGACTTGTATAATAAATCTTTATGGCGGTTTTATTCCGGAAAAACTGGTGAAATTGTCGATGAATACTATTTGAATGATACCATTTTCTGGGACAATACCAGCTATGATCAATACTCTGTTTTTAGTAATTTTCCTACACCGGTTGAGGCAGCTCAACAATCGGCTTTTTCTGCCGGAACAAGTTATGCTTCAAGAATAGCTCCAGAATGGATTACTGTTAACAGATTTTATTACGATATCTCTATTTCAGGAATTAAAGAAACCCGGCAACTTATCGCTAATAATCAATGGGAGCAAGCCATCTCAATTTGGAAAACCCTGCTGAATGGCGAAAATGTCAAACTTGCCTCCAAAGCAGCATTTAATATTGCTATTGCCTGGGAGGTAAACGATAATCTTGAAAAAGCTTTATCCTGGGCAGAAAAATCAAATGCTTTGTATTCCAGAAATTCAACACTGAATTATATAAAGCTGCTAAAGAAAAGAATAGCTGACAAAGCAAAGCTTGAACAACAATTACCTGTAGAAAAATAGTGCATCATGTTTTCCCCTGATAATGTTAAAATAATATACTACTGCCCCATATTATTTAATTAACAAATGCTTCGCTGCTGAATCATTTTGTGAATTGGCCATTATTTGTTTCCTTTCATTAATTATTGATTATTTTTGCTGTCAAAATATAATTCATTATGTATAATACGGTCTTTTATATTATTCTTCTGATCATTGTGCTTGATTTTATTGTTGAAAGAGTGCTGGATTATTTGAATTCAAAACACATCAGCACAAAACTCCCGGATGAATTACACGGGATTTATAATGAAGAGAAATACAAAAAATCACAACAGTACAAAAGGGAAAATGAACGTTTCGGTCTGCTCACTTCTTCTTTCAGTTTTGTACTTATACTTGGCATGCTGTTTCTTCAGGGCTTTGCTTTTGTCGACAATATCGTCCGATCTCTGACTGACAGTCCTGTTTTGCAGGCATTGCTGTTTTTTGGTATCCTGGGACTGGCCTCCGACATCCTTGGGACTCCTTTCGCGCTTTACGATACTTTTGTAATTGAAGAAAAATACGGTTTTAACAAAACTACACCTAAAATATTTTTTCTTGATAAAATGAAAGGCTGGTTGATTGGCGCTGTCCTTGGTGGAGGCATTCTTGCCATAATTATTTGGTTTTACCAGTCAACAGGAACCATGTTCTGGATCTATGCCTGGATCATCACTTCAGTATTTATGATTTTTATGAGTATGTTTTATTCTTCACTCATTGTACCACTTTTTAATAAGCAGACACCACTTGGAGAAGGTGAACTTCGCACGGCAATCGAGGAATTTTCAGAAAATGCCGGATTTAAACTGGATAACATTTACGTGATGGATGGGAGCAAGCGTTCTACCAAAGCCAATGCTTACTTCAGCGGTCTGGGGTCTAAAAAGCGAATTGTGTTGTTTGATACACTGATCAATGATCTTTCAACTGAAGAGATTGTGGCTGTATTGGCACATGAAATTGGCCATTACAAAAAGAAACATACGCTTTCAGGAATTTTGTTGTCAATCATTCAAACCGGGCTGACATTGTATATTTTATCACTGCTTATCAATAACCCGGCTCTTGCTAAAGCTCTGGGAACCAGTAAGGTGTCGTTTCACATCGGGCTGGTAGCTTTTGGTATACTCTATTCTCCTATTTCTATGTTAATTGGTCTTGGCATGAATAGTTGGTCAAGAAAAAATGAATACCAGGCTGATCATTTTGCTGCAGTGAAGTATAAAGCAGAAAAACTAATTGGTGCACTGAAAAAACTAAGTGAAAAAAACCTGTCGAATCTTACCCCGCACCCGGCTTATGTATTTTTTCACTATTCGCATCCAACGCTGCTGCAGCGGATTCAGGCTCTGAAAAAATATGAGAATGGGAGTAACTGAATTTCGCAGATCTGTTAGCCTTTGTGAAGTTCCAGAACTGTAATCTCAGGAGGCATGCCAATTCGCCCGGGAAAACCGATGTACCCAAAACCGCGGTTGACATACAAATTTTGACCGTTTACAGCGTATAATCCGGCCCAGCGAGGATATCTATATTTTACGGGGCTCCACTTGATACCCTTGATTTCAATTCCAAACTGCATGCCGTGGGTATGTCCGGAAAGGGTTAGTGCAATATCTGTTTTATCCAGCACTTTAGCATCAAAATGGGAAGGATCATGACTCATCAGTATTTTAAACGGGATATTTTCAACTCCCTTAATAGCCTGATCCAGATCACCATATTGTTTAAAAGGGGGTAGTCCCCAGTTTTCAACACCAATCAGGGCTATTTGCTGACCTTTTGATTCCAGTATCGCATTTTCATTCAGGAATAACCTGAATCCGAATTTGGCATGTGCATCCTTGACTTTTCTCAGGTTTTCCTGTTTGGCTTCCTCGCTGCTCCAGTGATAGTAATCGCCATAATCATGATTGCCAAGTATCGAATATTTGCCTGTTCCGGCTTTGATTTTCGATAATACAGGAATCCAGCCTTCAAGTTCCTCCGCAAAATTATTTACCAGGTCACCGGTAAAAAAAACAAAATCAGGATTTAGTGCATTCACTTGTTCAATGGCTCCCTCAACTTTCTCCCTGTACCCGTAAAAACTACCAATATGAATATCAGAAATCTGAACGATGCGTAACCCATCAAAGGCTTCCGGTAAATGTGGAAAATACAGTTCATGTTTCCTTACTCTGAAATCCCAGCGGCCTTTTAGCATTCCGTATATGATGGAAATAAAAGGAACAGAGGCCATAATGATGCCAATATGGGAGATAAAAGTAAGTCTGCTTATTGGAATTGCATTAATTACATTATCGCTGCCTGATGAAATATGCGAAATTTTGGCAATAAGATGTTGAACAAGATAGGTTATGTCTTCAATGAGCTGAAATACAATAAATATTAGTTTAGGTACATACAGCAAAAGGAAAAATCCAAAAAACATATAATAATTCCTGGTCATAGCAGGAGAAGGCCGGGGTTCTGGCGCATTTACCAGGTAGATAAGGCCACCGGCAAAGATTGCCGTAATTATCCAGAAACCAATTCTGATACCCATTCGCAGCCAGGTGGTATCAATAGTCCGGGTAAGCAAAAAAACACCTCTAAAGGTGTAAGTGTCAACAATGGCTATAAAAATCAGTATGAATATCAGCATTGTCCTGAGTCTGTTTGTCATGTTTATCTTTGATCAAATTAATTTAAGAAACAAATCTGTATGCTGATTTGTTCCGCAAGTGTTTATTGATTCAGTTTTGTTATATGATTATATGAAAGGAAGGTAAAGATATCCAAAAATAATTTATTGGCAAGATTACCGTTAATATTCATAAACTATTCTTTAATTTTGAATAACGCGAACCTAAAGTATCATTAAACTTAATTATTATGAAAAAATGCATTTTTATCTCAGCCCTTTTGCTGATTTTTACTGCAGGACAGTCATTTGGACAGATAAAGCTCGGAATTAGGGCAGGAATAAGTTCTTCCAATGTTAAAGTAAATGATGTTGTCAGAACAAGCTCTGGTGAATATACGCTGAAAAGCGGAGATCCCATGGTAGGATTTCACTTTGGATTAATGTCAAGAATCCAGTTATTCAATGTTTATGTACAACCTGAGCTGTTATTTACTTCAAGCGGAGGGGAAGTCAAAGTAACAGACATTAACGGAACTACAATTAAAGAACAGAAATATAATAAACTGGACATTCCTGTACTGGCAGGTCTGAAATTCGGTCCGGCCCGTATTGAAGTGGGTCCGGTTGCCAGCGTATTGCTTAGCAGCAAATCAGATTTGATAACGGATGGAAAAGAAACCATGAAAAATGCCACCATCGGTTACCAGGCAGGAGTAGGGCTTGATATTTCACGCCTGGCCATTGATCTTAAATATGAGGGCAACCTCAGTAAGCTGGGTGACGGAGTGAAAATCGGAGGTGACGAATACAACTTTGATACCCGCAACAGCCAGCTTATATTGAGCCTGGGTATCTTTTTCTGATCTGAATTTATTCAGGAAACATTATATCTTTACTTTGAAAAACAAACGATCGCTGCTTAAATTTGAGCGGAGATCGTTTGTTTTTTATCTTTACAGCATGATCAGAGATATTGATTTTACGCCGGAAATAAATTTTTCGTTTAGCAGGAGCAGCGGTAAAGGTGGCCAGAATGTTAATAAAGTGGCCACCAGGGTAGAACTGAGGTTTAATATTCCTTCTTCAACACTGCTGACTGATGAACAGAAGAGTATCCTGATGAATAAACTGGAAAACAGGATTAATAAAGAGGGTGACCTGCTTTTATTTGCTGAAGAAACAAGGTCGCAACTTAAAAACAAAGAACTGGTAATTGCAAGGTTTTACGATTTGCTTGAAGAAAATCTGAAAGTAAAAAAGAAAAGAAAGCCAACCAAACCAGGAAAAAAAGCAAAAGAAAAGAAGTTGAAAGAGAAAAAAATTGTTGGAGAAAAAAAAGAACGGCGTAAAAAAATAAATCCTGATGACCGATAATTGTGCTATTCTGATGAAAGGTCAACAAAACGTGGGTTCCGGTTGTTTAGAGGGGAGAAAACATGAAAATCGGACACATACATTTACTCAAAATTCTTTATTATGGACAACCAATTTGCCGAGGATGTGAAAGAGGGACTCACAGCATATCCCAAGTATATACCTTCGAAATATTTTTATGACAAGAAAGGGGATGAACTTTTTCAGCAAATCATGCAATTGCCTGAATATTATCTTACTAATTTGGAGTACGAGATATTTACAGGTCAGCAACATGACATGTTACAGGCGATTTCACCCAATGGAGAATCATTCAATCTAATTGAATTTGGTGCAGGCGACGCCACAAAAACCAAGGTGCTGCTCAAATGTTTTCTCGATAAAAAAGCTGAATTTATCTACAGTCCGGTAGATATTTCCGGAAACGTACTGCAAATTCTCGAAAATAAACTCAGTGAAGAATTTCCGGATTTACTGATCAAGAGTGTCGAAGATGATTATTTCAATGCAGTCGATGTCATAAATAAAAGAGATTTTGATAAAAAGGTGCTGTTTTTTCTGGGTGGAAATATCGGTAATTTTTCATTAGATGAATCACTAAATTTTCTTCGAACTGTAAGAGAAAAGATGAATCCTGGTGACTTGCTGCTGACTGGTTTTGATCTGAAAAAAGATCCCCGGGTTATCCTGAATGCTTATAATGACAATAGTGGTATTACCCATGCCTTTAATATGAACCTGCTGCATCGAATCAATAATGAGCTTGATGCTGAATTTGTTCCTGAAAATTTTTACCATTACCCCGTATACGATCCTTCTTCCGGTGAGGCAAGGAGTTATCTGGTTAGCAGAATCAGGCAGGAAGTGCCTGTTAATTCACTTAATATTAAAATTGTCCTCGAAGCAGGAGAAACCATCCATACTGAAATATCACGCAAGTATCACATCAGGGATATTGAGAAATTAGCAAGGGATACAGGTTTTGAAATTGCCAATCATTTTTTTGATGAAAAAAAATATTTCGTCGATTCCCTTTGGAAAGTGGTTTAATATTCTTCTGTAAATATGTGTTATACAGTTGAAATAAATATTCCCCGGAATGAGCTTGAGAAACGGTTCGGGGCAAGAATGCGGGATGAAAAGGATTATAAACCCGGGTTTTTCTACAGCGCTTTTCAATTACCTGAATTGCCGGTTATTGCTGAAGAGGGTATAATTGATATCTTCACCTGGGGGCTTATTCCCTTTTGGGTGAAAGGTGAAAGTCAGGCTGACAGTATCCGCAAAAAAACCTTCAATGCGAAAGCGGAAACCCTCCAGGATAAACCCTCATTCAGAAAAGCTTTTCAGCACAATCGTTGCCTGGTGCCTGCACATGGTTTTTTTGAATGGCATACCTTGAACGGGAAGAAGTATCCGTATTATATCAGGCTGAAAAATGATGAACCCTTTACCTTTGCCGGATTATGGGATGAGTGGGTTAATCCGGAAACAGGAGAAGTATTCCGTACTTATTCCATTATTACTACTGATGCTAATTCTTTGCTGGAAAAAATCCATAATACAAAAAAAAGAATGCCGGTAATTCTGAAACCAGATGCCGCTGCTGCCTGGCTGAACAAAAATGGCTCTGCCAGTGGCAAACTTGCTCTTCTCAAAGCGGTAGCCTCAGATGATCTTACTGCCTGGCCAGTCTCTCCAAAAGCATCTGATGCCCGAGCCGACCGCAATGTTCATGAAATTCTTGAACCCTTTCATTATCCTGATCTCCAAACTTTATTTTAATAATAAAAATTCTGAGTGTACTCCGAAAAGCCAATACCAGGGTTTTCAGCTACTTTTTGCCCTGAGCCCTAAAGGGTAAAGTAGCTGAAAATCAGGCACCCTGCCTGTACTTCTTTCGGCAGACAGGCATTTAAAGTACGAGTCAAATCCTGATTTTCAGTTTCACTTAATAAAGTACTTTTCGGAGTGGACTCAATTCTCTTCGATAGAATTTTTCAGTTTCTCCGCTAATGTTAGAAGCATGAGTTTCTGTTTTTTGGTATCTCCTCAGAGATATTGACACAGATACAGTGATATCACAATATTTATTTATATTAAGATTATACAAAACATATGATGTGCTTAATAATCAGGCTTTACTATTTGATTCCGTTTGAAACTTCCTTTAATTAACAGTATTAGTAGTTAGAATAGCGATAATTAGAAAAACTTAACCACCTGTAGGTTGTTAAAGTGTTAAAGAAATTTAAAAAATAAATGAGGTTCAAACACTGTTTGATAATAGGTTTAGTTATTTGGTTATTAAGTTCCTTTCAGACGCACGCACAATCTTCGGTTGACGTGCTTAATTTTAATTCGTTTGAACCTCATTTACTTAAAATAACGGAAATGTACTGGTAGAAAAATATATTGGAACTGATGATGACAATAATAAAGATGCATCAGCGGTGCAACAAGCTTTTCTTGCCGATGCAATTGATACCCTGCTGGCAGGTAAAAGTCCTGAGACTTCAATGACCAGGGCAATTGGTTGTTCAATCAAGTCGAAATAATAGAAGATTTAAATATCTTATTCAAGAAACGTTCCCTATGAAAAAGAAGAGGGAACGTTTTTTGATTCCAGGAAGGGCTGATATAAAAAGAGAATATCTTTATTCAACTGAATCATTCTTTTCCTGTGCACTTTCATCGCTATTTGCCGGTATAAACTTTATTGCAGCAGAATTGATGCAATACCTTAAACCAGTTGGAGGGGGGCCATCATTGAAAACATGTCCCAGATGGGCTCCGCATCTGGCGCATGTAACTTCCGTACGAATCATTCCCAGACTGGTATCTTTATGAAATTCAATGTTTTTTTCTGCATGCAAATCACTGAAACTGGGCCATCCACAACCGGAGGCAAATTTTGAATCCGAATCGAATAGCCGCGCTCCGCAATTAACACATACATAATATCCTTCTTCAAAAAAATTATCATATTTTCCGGTAAATGGCCGTTCAGTGCCTTTTTCCCGGGTAACATAGTACTGCAACGGTGTTAATTTGGCTTTCCATTCAGCATCAGTTTTATTTATCTTCTCCATCTTACCTGATTTTTTTTCATTTATCAATGTATCCTGCTTATTTACTGATTGAGAACAACCTTGTAGAAAAAATGCGAATACAATGACTATTAAGCTTACTGTTTTTTTCATAATTTAAATCGTGCATTTAGCACTAAACGATTTTAAACTCTTATTTGTTTTATGCTTCCCATGTTAATTTTTGTTATTTATCCCTGAGATTTAGAATACTGATCTGGTATTATTTTTCAGGTTCGATAATATACTCTGTTGCATTAAACAAATATTATGTATATTTATTTTCAACAAACACATAGGAACTTTACTTACTAAAGCTTTTTATGTCAGGACATTTAAGAAACAAAAAATTCAATATTCAAACCGAAATTGATCTATTTTGTTTGGGCATTCCATAAACAATTTATGGTAATGTCCGTTTATACTGTCTGAAAACTGAAGCATATTATTGAATTATGAACAAAATACATCCGTTTATTTCCAGGGTTTTTTATAACCGTTTTTTCTGGCAATTAATACTGGCTACTTTCATGCTTGGAATGGCCATTTTTTTTATCCGGCACGAACATGTTGAACTATTCCGCATCTGGCATCAATTCCGTTATGCCGATCCTTTTTACCTGGCTTTTGGCGGACTGCTTACCATTATATATATATTGTTGCAGGCTGGTATGTACGTAGAGAGTTTCAGGTCATTGGATGCTTCCATACCTCTTGGTACAGCTACAAGTTTATTTCTTAAGCGTAATCTGATCAGTGTGTTTTTACCGGCTGGTGGATTTTCTTCTTTGGCATTTTTCTCAAAAGAGATAGAAAAAAGAGGAGTTACTAAATCCAAAATTCACCTGGCATCTTCGGTTTATGCATTATGCGGATTACTCTCCGTAGTAATTGTAGCCATCCCGATCCTTTTTTACACACTCCTCCATAACCAGCTTAGGACTCCCGAATTATTAGGTTTTGTTTTTTTGATATTACTTACCGGCTTTTTGATTGTACTGTTGATATCATTATTGCATAAAGGCTGGGCATACAATTTAATTCAAAAAAGAAATCCTGCCTGGACGGTTGTTATTGAAGAAATGTCTGCGCAATCCATAAGACAAAAATATTTTCTGTATACTTTGTTGTTATCAGCAATAATTGAGTTGGTAGGAGTTGCACATTTATACATTTCAATGAAAGCACTCGGGTATGAACCATCACTGATGGCTGCCTTCATAGGTTATATTGTGATGGTTATTCTGTTGATTGCTTCACCCTT
>DASQZP010000162.1:0-4537 GCA_035638655.1 Bacteroidales bacterium | reverse complement strand
AGTTGAGTTATGAATCGATGCATAAAAACAGGGATAACATCGTCAGGGTATCGGTCATCTTTGGAAAAGGAAGTGGAGCGATGCATCTTGCCGGATCGATGTCCGCGCTTGGGCCGGCGGCCGTACATAATTTACCAATGGTAAAATCTGCTGTTCGATTCAAAATGGATAATCAGGCTAAAATAAAAGTCAATAATAAGGTATTTACGGAGCCTAATTTTTTCTTTGCCGATCCCAGTGTATTTAAAGTGTTCACCTTCCCGCTGGTTAAAGGTAATAAAAGTTCAGTGCTTGATAATCCATCCTCGATCGTTATATCACAGGCTATAGCTAAAAAATATTATGGCGATACAGATCCCATTGGTAAAACCATAACATACGATGGTAAATATCATTTTACGGTAATCGGCGTCATGAAAAATGTACCACAAAATACCATGCTGCGGCCCCAATTAATCGCTCCTTATGCTAAATTGACGGCCAAATCCAGGCAATCTGTGACATGGTATAAATTCGGTGATACATATACTTATCTGTGGCTGAAAAAAGGTACCTCATTAGGCCGGCTTCACAAAGATCTCAGGCAATTGCTGTTAAAAAATACCGGGAGTCATTTCGCTTCAATGCTCCACTTTACCGTATTGAGGTTAGCGAATATCCATTTTAAATCGAAAGCGATCAATGAATTAGCACCCGTCACGAATATTGACACCATTTATCTCTTTTCTTTTATAGCTTTTTTAGTCCTTATTATAGCCTGCCTGAATTTCATCAATTTGTCCACGGCACGATCAATACGGCGTTCTAAAGAAGTCGGACTTCGCAAGGTTATGGGAGCAAGGCGTTCAAGTTTGATTTATCAATTCTTCGGTGAGTCGTTTTTTCTAACCATGATATCTGTCGGCCTGAGTTTGTTGATTTTTGAATTCCTGAACCCGCTTCTGAATAGTTACTTCAATGTCAGTCTGAATATCAATCCATTTGAAACAGGATATTTTTACGTAATCCTTATTGGGATAATCGTATCGGTAAGTTTGCTATCCGGTATCTATCCGGCCCTTTTCTTATCAAAATTCAAACCGGTAGATTCGTTAAGATCGGTTAAAACACCCGGTTCATCCAATGCCGGTCTGCGTAAAGCATTAGTAGCAATACAATTTGGTATCACCGTATTCTTAATTGTAGGAACAGCAATAGCTTATAATCAACTCAGTTTTATGCGAAATTCCAATCTCGGTTTTGAAAAGAAAAACGTAGTGGTTGTCAATTACCCTATTAATAAAACAGGGATGAAAGTAAAGTACCCGGTTATGGAACATGCATTTAAGTCCATTCCGGGAGTTACGCATTTATCCGGCGCTTATACACTTCCCGGAATAAACAGTAAACAAACCGAATCATTCAGACTTGAAACTAACAGTCCCGATAATTATACGACGCTGCAGGCTATTGGGGTCGGTTATAATTTTATTCCCACCCTTGGATTAACATTAATCAAGGGGAGAGATTTCTCGAAATCATATTCTACCGATAAGAATCATGCTGTCATTCTCAATGAAGCAGCAGTCAAAAGCCTGGGGTTGACAAACCCTGTTGGTACCAAAGCATATCTTCCTGATGGAACAAATAAAGAAGGAAAAATGATATGGAAACCGGTAACAGTCATTGGGATCGTTAAAAATTTTCATGTCGCGTCCTTTCGTGAACAAATCGCTCCCATCTTTCTCTATATAAATCCCGGGTATTTTTATCATATAGCAGTTCGATTTCAGCCTCAATATGCTGGTACGATAGTCGCTTCCCTAATAAAGAAATGGTATAATATTCTTCCGGCTGCATCATTCAATTATTCCTTCTTAACACAAACATACAACCATTTATACTCCTCTGATGCCAAAAGTGGTCGACTGATTTCGATATTTTCATTTTTATCCATTTTAATCGCCTGCATGGGTTTGTTGGGATCGATCTCATACACTATAGAAGTCAGGGTAAAAGAAATTGGCATTCGAAAACTGCTGGGGGCCTCAGTTGCAGGCATCGTCGCTATGCTTTCCAAAGACTTTTTAAAACTTGTAGGAATAGGATTTTTCATTGCCGTGCCCATTGCCTGGTATGCTATGCACCGCTGGCTGCAGAATTTCGCGTACCACATTCATATTGGCATTGGTGTATTTTTGCTGGCCGGGATTTTAGCGATGATCATTGCTTTGGCTACGGTGAGCTGGCAATCGGTTCGTGCAGCGTTGATGAACCCGGTGGAGAGCCTGCGCAATGAATAATTAGCAATTAGTAATGAGTAATTGAAAAGAAGCTTTCAGCGGTCAGCGATCAGCAGCGGGCTAAAGAAGCTGATGGCTGAGTGCTGAACGCTGAAAGCTATAACATTTTAACACTTAGATATTGTGTTACGAAATTATATCAAAATAGCGATACGGAATTTAAGACGTAACAAGCTATTCAGTCTGATCAATATCATTGGATTGGCTATAGGTACGCTATGCTGTCTTTACATCTTACTGTATGTAAATGATCAATACAGTTATGACAGTCAATATAAGAATGCATCGGATATTTACAGGGTAAATACAATTCTTACAGTGAAGGGTAAAAAGACAAAACTATCCACGGCATCGCCCCCCATTGCCCCGGCAATGAAAAATGATTTCCCTGAAATAAAACAGTTTACCCGTGTCATCAATACTGACTTATTTGGTGTTAAAGAACATCTTATACGCTATAAGAATAAAAAATTTTATGAAAAAAACGTTTTATATGCTGATTCTACGTTCTTTGATATATTTACCTATCATTTTATCTTTGGTCAACCTGCGGACGCATTATTAGAGCCTTACTCAGTGGTACTGTTTAAACCCGTTGCCGAGAAACTTTTCGGTGATAAAAATCCTGTTAATAAAGTCATAAAAATAAATTATGCGACTGGAAAACACGCTTTTAAAGTAACAGGTGTAGTGGATAATAGTCTCGGTCATTCGCATATAAAAGCGAGTATGTTTATCACAATGGACAGCGGTGGTGTGGGCCAATATGTTTTACGCAATAAGTCGTGGGGCAGCGGTAATTTTGTTAGTGAATATGTAAAACTTAAGCATAACACTGATGCTGCCGCACTCGCGGAAAAATTACCCGCATTCTTACATAAATACGGAGCCCAACAGTTAAAACAAAAAGGCTGGCAAAAAAAGCTTGTCCTTGAACCCGTAACTTCTATTCATACAACAACCGGTTATGCAAATGAAATGGGCAAACCCATTAGCTCATCATTTCTGTACCTATTACTATTAATCGCTGTGTTAATAGAGGTAATTGCTTGTATTAATTTTATGAATCTTTCTACAGCCCGGGCATCAAAACGTGCTAAGGAAGTCGGTGTGAGAAAAGTAATTGGTGCAGACAAAATGGCTTTGGTAAAGCAATTTCTGGGGGAATCTTTTCTGTTAACTTTTATTGGTGTTCTCATTGCACTGCCACTTTTATATATAGTACTTCCCTACCTTAATCAAATAACACAAGTACATATACAATTAACCTTTTTGAAAGATTACAGGGTATGGCTGGTACTTACATCTCTTATAATTATAACAGGATTCGTGGCAGGCAGCTACCCGGCTTTTTATCTTTCAGCCTTTAAAACAGTAAATGTTATCAAAGGGAATTTTACTCATCATATCTCTACAACTGGCATCAGAAAAGCGCTCGTTGTTTTTCAGTTTGTAGTATCCATCGTACTTATCGCAGGTATGCTCATCATTTATCACCAGTTGTATTTTATTAATCATAAAAATCTCGGATTTGATAGACACCAACGACTCATCTTCCATTTTTATTCCAGGAATTCGAAAAAAAAGATGTCTGCATTTGCAACGGAACTACGACAACTTCCCGATGTAAAATCAGTGAGTTCATCTAGTAATTACCTGAGCCAATTTATCTCATATGACCATGGGGTATACCTAAAAGATGAAAATAACATTGATGCTATAGATACGAAAATCATACTTTCAGACCGACATTTTGTAAAAACAAATGGTATAAAAATGATCGGAGGAAGGGATTTTCATCAGAATGATGATGGAAAAGTTTTAATCAATAAAAAATTGATGAAGCAGTTCGGATTGACGCTTCTAAATGCGCCGGGAACAAAATTATACATGCTATACCAGAATAATCGCAAGGTTCATGTAGAAATAGTTGGCGTGATGAACAATTTTAATTTTAATTCATTACACAAGGCTATAAAACCGTTTATGCTGATGTATAATACCAAAAGTAATTATATATCATATCTCACAGTTGCCGTAAACAGTAAAAATTACAAAAGCTTATTAGGCAAAATTAAATCCATATGGCATAAAGACTTACCTGCAACTCCTTTTACGTATGCCTTTTTAAATAAAAAAGTTCAGAAGCAGTACGAAACTGAAATCACTTTATCCAATATCATTAATTCATTTACATTGATTGCCATACTTATTTCATGCCTGGGTTTATTTGGACTTGTAACCTTTAGTGCTGT
>DASQZP010000161.1:0-4050 GCA_035638655.1 Bacteroidales bacterium | reverse complement strand
CTCATCATACTGAACTGTCACCGTATTATTGGCAAGGTTAACAGCGGCCAACGATACAGCTTCATCACTGTTAAGCATGGTCTCCACACTACCGGCACAGGAAGCACAGGTCATCCCTTCTACCGGAAAAGTTCTTTTGGTCATGTTCATGGAATTATTTTTCAAACTGTTCACCGTGATATCCTGCTTTTTCAAGAGCAGCAGTTACCTGTGCAGCCTCTCCTTCATCCACTTCAACAGTCAGGATTTTATCCGGATGACCGGTATCCACATTCCACGCCTTGATCGTACTTACCTTGTCAAGAAAAGGTGTTACACTGCGTACACAATTGTTACAATTAATGTTTGTTTTAAATGTGAGTGTTTTCATATCGTTATTGTTTTTTATTTTCACAACAAAAGTAATAACAATGAAGTTCGCAGGTCTTACAGAATTTTAGAAAAGTTTTATATAATTTACAGTTGAGTCTACTGTTACCTTATATGGTCGAGCGGGTGACGATTATGTTCTTTCAGATTCTTAAACTGTGTGGGGGTAAATCCTGTAATCTGCTTGAACTGTTTGGAAAGATGGGCTGTACTGCTATATTGCAGTTGCCAGGCAATTTCATTTAATGACAACTCATCGTATACCAGTAATTCCTTTACTTTTTCTATTTTCTGCAATATAATATACTTCTCAATGGTTATATTTTCTTTTTCACTGAACAAATTACTCAGATAATGATAATCCCTTCCTGTTTCCCTGGCTAAATATTCGGAATAATTAACCTTCAGGTCATTTTTTACCTGGTGATGGATCATATTTACAATCACCGTTTTAATCTTTTCTACCAATTGAACTTTTTTATCCTCAATCAGTTCGAATCCCAGGCTTTTTAATTTGTCACCAATAAGTTTGAAATCTGGCTCCCCTTGCTCAGCAAGAAAGCTTACTTCGCCGAGTTTAATATCTGTTACTGTGTAACCCAGCTCTTTAAAGATACCATCAACAGCCATAATACAGCGGTTACAAACCATGTTCTTTATATATATTGTATGTTCGTTTTTCATTATTGTTGCTTTAAAAACCTAAAAGTACATAATTCCTGTATCTTAATGATGATGCAACAGAACAAATCATTTTATAAATAATGCGCTGCTTCCTGTTAAACAAATTGCATAAAATTTTAGAAGAATTAATTCACATTTTAAGGTCTTTATATTTTATTTATGCATTCACGCGAAATGGTTAAACATTTCGAAAAGCTTATATATGTTAGATTACTATCATTAATCTGAAATTTCAGACAAATTAAGCTCATCTTAATAAATGATATCTATCATTAGAACCCTTATATCCATATCATCATTACACTATAGTTTATAAGTATTATTACCTATATTTTTAGAGTATAAAATACTATATAAAACAGGGGAAATAATCTGTATGGATGTAGAAAGAGCTAATAAACAGATTACATGTCTGACTTTCAGACTGGGAGATGAATTGTTCGGATTGAACACAAAAAATGTAGTCCAAATTTCAGAAATGCGTACTATAAGGAAGGTTCCGGGAAGTGCTGAGTATATAACGGGCAAAATTCATTGGAATGCAAAACAAATCATTGTGCTTGATACCAGAAAAAGACTTGGTTTATCAGGCGAATCGGCAACTCCTTATTCTTCCATTATAATAATTAAAGCAAACAACAGGGAACCAGAGGAGAAGTATTTTGGGATGATAGTAGACATGGTAGAGGAGATAGTTGATATTAGAAGCTTTAATATACACCCTGTACCTTCTTCAGGCATACGTTTCCGGTCCGGATTCATTGCAAATATTGCACAATGGAAAGAAAGTTACATTATGATGCTGGATACTGAACAACTGATAACCAATAATCAAAAAGATAAATATAAGTCGCAAATCAATCAAGTAGCTTTTATTAACAACTAAGTAAACACTATTTTATTAACGGTAACACCCTGCAGGATTTCTTCTTACTTCCAGGGGATAATTATTTCTCTCCTCCCGTGTACATTATGCTAATTGAGCCCATATTTTTATTGTTTAAAGAAACCTTATTACTTAAAGTTTACAAAACCTACGACTAAATAGTGCCTGTCCATTATGTCCGATAACTGCGTTATTGCAAAAATTTTAATTCCTCATAAGCATTAGACGCTTAGGAGATAACTTTTACCAACATGTTGTTCAAATTATGCATCAGTTACTTTTCCGCAGGGTTTCAATTGCCAATTGCCAATTGCTAATTGCTAATTGCTAATTGAAAAAGTATACTGCGGATTAAAATTTTTGCACGCTCCCGTTTAGAACGGGACAGGCTTTGATCTCGAACATTTTGATCCTGACACTTGCCTTTATTGACAGACTCTACTTAAACAACTAACAGTAACATTACATTTCCAACCTCCGGATTATCTTTCGATTCTCTACTTACTAAAATATTACTGATAAATAATTTTGATACCATCATCAGTCCCACCTCTAAAATCCCTGTATTTCTGAATATTACAGAGTATACCGTAATGTTTATGTAACAATTATCACCAAAGTCTGGTGAGCAATATCACCTTTCAATATTAATAAATATCATGCATAATTGTGACAATTTTTGTCACTTAAAAAGTAGTTTTACGTAAATATCTGAAGATTACAGCAGGAGAAGGCAGCTGTTAAGAAAAGAGGGAATAGAACGTAAAAAAAAATCATGCATGCAAATTCATAAATAAGACTTGTCTTCCTCAGGAAACACAAAGGATATTCATCCTTTCAACCTTATATATCATTAACTAACTGAATAAAATCCATGTAATAATATTACAAATAACTTTTCACTAATTAAAATCAGTATTATGAATTTTAAAGATTTAAAACTTGGAACGAAACTAGGCATCGGATTTGGCATTCTAATCCTTATTTCGGCAATTCTGGGGGCACTTGCTGTCCTTAACATGTCCCGCATTTCGGTTCGTGCTAATTATCTCGCCAACGAGTATGTGCCGGAAGTAAATGTCTCCAATGACATTGAAAGATCATCCCTGCAGGCCATGTATCAGATTCGTGGTTACAGCTTTACTGAAGAAGAGACATACCTGAGCGCCACGCAACAGGCTCTGCAGGAATTACAAGGCAAACTTTCTGATGCCCATGATCTTGCCAAAAACAGCACCCAGCTTGTTAAATTAAATGCCTCTGTTGACCAGGTTGATGAAAATGTGACCCGGTTTGAGAACATTATAAAAGAACTTAAGCAAACCAATCAGAATATTGCTACTGAAAGAACTAATATGGATGCAGGAGCTGCAAGCCTGGTTAGCGGTTGTAATACTTACCTGCAAAGCCAGAATGATGCTTTTGACCAGGAGATTGCAGGAGGAAAAACAAGTAGCGGATTATTGCAGCAACGTCATGATAAAATATCCTGGATCAATGATATCCTCTCTCAGGCTCACGAACTCAGGGTAGCCAATTTTAAGGCACAGGCAACACGTGATTCTGACGCATTGCAGCAGGCACTTGACGATTTTGACATTTCAAACGACCTGAGTAAAATCAGAGCCGTCACTCGTAAGCAAGCTGATATCATCCAACTGGATAATATTGAAAAAGCTGCTTCAACCTACCTGCAAGCCATGAAAAATTATCTTGCCCATTACAAAAAACGGGAAGCCCTCACCAAACAAATGGATGATGCAGGGAATAAAGTGAATGAAAAATCAGTAGCCATTGCAGAAGCGGGAATTTCCAATACGGAAGATATTGCGCTGGGGGCGGTAAGCCTGCTGAAAACATCAAGTACCATAATGATTGTCGGACTGATCATTGCCTTGCTGCTGGGTATTATATTTGCTGTTGTCATCACCCGGGCTATTACTGTTCCTATTGGCAAAGGTGTGGTATTTGCAAAAGAAATTGCTGAAGGCAACCTGATGGCACAGATTGATGTTGACCAGGAAGATGAAGTGGGACAGTTATCAAATGCCCTGCGCAACATGGCCAACCGGTTGAAAGAAATTGTTACAAATATTCTTTCCGGTGCTGAA
>DASQZP010000160.1:0-2117 GCA_035638655.1 Bacteroidales bacterium | reverse complement strand
TGTTTTCTTTTAATTTACCGCCTAAACCCAATGTTAGAATTAAATCGATTGTAAAGGCCTGTATCAATATGTCACGTACCAGAACGGGTGCATTAATTGTAATGGCACGTCGTTCAAGCCTTGATATTTTTGCTGAAACCGGGGATATTTTAAATGCAGATACTTCCAGCCGGCTTATTGAAAGTATTTTTTTTAAAAACAGTCCCCTGCATGACGGGGCAATTATTATCAATGATGACAAGATCTATGCAGCCCGTTGTATTCTTCCTGTTTCTGAGAACATGAGCCTTCCTGCCAGTTTGGGTATGCGCCACAGGGCAGCGTTAGGTATGACTGAGAACAATGATTCATTTGTGATTGTTGTATCTGAGGAAACAGGCAATATTTCGGTAGCCGATGCAGGAAAGCTGATACTAAACCTTACTCCCAAGGTGCTGATGCAAAGACTCGAAAATGAGTTTGTGACTATGGTAGATTCAGAAAAGCAATCTTAAAAGTCAATTTATGACCCTTAAAGACATACTGGGCTATACACTCATTAAAACGGATAAGTTCACTATCAGTGTCTATCACCTGGTTATTATTCTGCTGATAATTATAATTACCCGTCTGGTAATCTGGGGCATTCACAGGTTGTTTAAACGTGAAGAACATCGTCGGATTGCTGATATGGGTAAGATCCATGCTATTTATCAGCTAATCAAATACATTCTGTGGGTCATTGCCATTGTGCTTAGTCTGAATACCATAGGCGTGAAAATTACCCTGTTGCTCGCCGGATCGGCTGCCCTGTTGGTTGGATTAGGTCTGGGTGTTCAACAAATTTTTAAGGATATTGTTTCCGGTGTGTTCCTGCTTTTTGAAGGTACCATTAAACTGGGGGATATTGTGGAATTGGATTCTTTTGTAGGGCAGGTCAAGGAGATAGGAATCCGCGCTTCCAAAATGGAAACACGGGACAATATCGTAGTTATTATCCCTAATTCACGATTCATCGAAAACAATGTCATTAACTGGAGCCATATTGAAAAACGTACCCGCTTTAATGTTTCTGTCGGTGTCGCATATGGTTCAGATGTACAGTTGGTTAAGAAGATATTGCTTTCCTGTGCGGAAGGGCATAAAGATATTGACCGTACCCCGCCTCCTTTCGTGAGATTTGATGATTTTGGTAATTCTTCTCTTGACTTTAGCTTGTATTTTTGGACCTCGAGGGCATTTTGGGTCGAAAACCTCAAGAGTGATCTCAGGTTTGAGATTGATGCACAGTTTCGAACCAATGGAGTTACCATTCCTTTCCCGCAACGCGATGTGCATATTATTGATGATAACAGAAATAACAAAACAGGGAATTGATATGTCATATTCGTTTCATATTTTTTTCTGAATGCGGATTTGAAACTGTCAGACACCTAATGGGGTTTTAAAAATTGTCGTACAATCATAAGATATTCCAGAAACTATTAAATGTCAATTAAGGTGTCTGACAGTTAAAGTCTTTTTAGAATTTGGATTAAACCAGATTGTTATACAGGTGAATTGGGTTCAAATTGTCAAACACTTCCAATGTTATATTCATGATTGGGCATGTTCCGGTGTTGTCTGTTCACGGTTTTTCTTTCTTTTAAGAAATTCAGCCTTGGATTCTTCTTTTCTCAGCAGTCTTTCAATATTTTTCTGGTGGGTAAAGAGCAGAAGTATGGCAATGATCAATGAAAAAATAACCAGTGAAGGGGTGGTGGTTTTAAATACCACGATAACCATGATTGGGAAAGAAAAGCCTGCAATCATGGAGCTAAGAGATACATATTTGGTGATGATAAGAGTGATCACAAAAATACCGATACAAATGAGTGTCGGAAGCGGGTCAATAGCCAGGACTATGCCAAATAGAGTAGCCACCCCTTTCCCCCCTTTAAATCCGACGTAAACCGGAAATATATGTCCGATTATGGCTGCAATTCCCAGCAACAACTGAAAACCGATAAAATCACCAGACTGCGGAATGTAGTAATCCGTGAGGTGGATCAGGTTTACTGCGGCAAATCCTTGGAGTACATCAATGATTAGTACGGGAATCCCTACTTTCAGCCCTAGTACACGGATAGTATTTGTTG
>DASQZP010000159.1:0-4856 GCA_035638655.1 Bacteroidales bacterium | reverse complement strand
AATTTATTTTATAATATTTCATGCATATTTTGTTTTATACAGAATTGTCTCCATTCCCGTATAACCGGGGAGAAAGAATCAGAAGCTATGGGATACTGAAAGCCCTTTCGCTGATTGGCCATTCTGTTACAGCAGTTATTGGGAATAAAGATAATGTTAGGTTAGAGAATAACAGGCTTGAAAATGTAGAATATATAATCCATAACTACGAGAAAAACATGGAGCCTGTTAAATTTAACCGTTACAAAGCATACTTTTTCAGAAAAAGAGACCTTATCAGGCTTTTTACCCAAATAATTGAGGATAAAAATCCTTCTGTAGCATTCATTGATTATAATTACTTTGGTGAATTCATTCCATGGTTCAAACAAAAAGGTTTAAAGGTTATTTATGGTACTCATAATGCGCAGGCATTATTACAATTTCAAAAACCGGCAGCAAGTCTCAGAAATAAACTTGGACAAGTTAGAGATTATTTGCTCATGCGTTTTCATGAAATTGTTTTTTTCAGGCAGGCAGACGCCATTATTAGTGTATCGCAGATGGATCTGGAATACCACAAGAAATTTGCCGGAAATGTAAGCCATTATGTAATACCTAATTTTCTGGATGAAAATCTATATGAATCACAAGAATATGAACGGTCAAATACAATTATCATGATGGCTAATTTTTTAGCTTATCAGAATTTTATGGGTCTTGAATGGTTCATCAAAAATGTTTGGAACTATAGACTTGCCAATAAAGCTTCTTTTATTATACTTGGATTCAATTCTAAAATTGCATACAAAGTCTTAAGAAAGAAATATAGCATACCTGGTGAAATTATGGCAATTGAAAATGTTGAAGACGTAAAGCCTTATAACCAAAAAGCAAAAGTTTCCATTGTTCCTTTACACCATGGAAGCGGATCCAGACTCAAATGCCTGGAATCAATGGCCCTGAGAACGCCAATAGTAAGCACTACTAAAGGGGCTGAAGGGATAGATCATGACGGATCCATACATATTGCTGATAATCCTGAAGATTTCAGAAATTTAATCATCAATATACTGGATAATGAAATGAATTATACTGAGAAAGCCTTTAAAAAATTTATCGAAAAATATTCATTATTACCAAATAGCCAGTTATTCAAAAAAGTAATTGAAAATCTATTTTTATAAACAATGATACAAAGCGAACAAGGAAAACGAATAATTGTTTGGGTAGTGGCTCTTTGCAGTCTTGGTCTATTTTCTATCATTTTCATACCTGCTTCCCTTAGAGATGCAATTCAGTTGCTTGGCATACTGATAATTATTTTTTTTAATGCCATATACATGATATATGACAATACTCCACGAATGAGACAATATTTCAGGAATGAAATAATTTTATTTCTGCTTTCGACATTTTTTAGTATGTTTATTGCCTATGCCTATCATCATCAGGGGTTTGGAACTACATTCATAGTTCAGCGGTTCATGTATTATTATTTTTTCTATTTTTTATTGCATAATTTAAGAATTAAAGCAATTGACCTTGAGCGAATTGTTGTGATTATTGGGATCATTTATGCAGTATTGTATGTATTGCAGTTTGCTGCCTATCCTTTTCAACTTATCGATTCAAGGATTAATCCTTCACGGGGCACTATCCGTATTTTTTTCCCGGGAAATTCCTATATGTTTATTGCCTATTTTATCCTTCTCCAGCAGTATTTTACCTTTAACAGACTTCGATATTTGTTAATTATTTTATTGTTTTTTGCAGTTGGAGGCATCCTGCAGGGCACACGACAAAGCCTGGCCACAATGGTATTATTAACAGGGGCCAATATACTGTTCAGCAATCGTGTGAAATCAAAATTTGGGATTATTTTTATTTCACTTATCGGTGTAGGAGCCTTGTTTTTAATGTTTCAGGATATCTTCTTACAAATGTTTAATGTGACTAGACAACAAAGTCAGGATGCATCAACGAACATTAGAGTTATGGCAGCTATCTTCTTTCTAACCGATTTTATGCCTGCGAAAATTGCGTATATTTTTGGTAACGGCCAGGATAGTCTCAATGCCGCGTTTGGTGCACAGGTGAATTACTATAAAACCTTTTACGGTTTTTATCAGTCAGACATCGGTATAATCGGTAACTATTCTAAATTCGGGATACTTTTTGTCGTAGCACAACTTAGCATCATGATAAGGGTAATATTTGGTAAATTACACAGAAACCTTGCATACTTAAAATATTTTATGGTTTCTGTTGCCTTGACGATGTTCGTCGGAGGAGGCTATTTCGGTGCTGCTATAGATATACCTGCTATTGTAATTGTTGTTTACCTTATTGATTATTACAAAAATTATCCCGATCCGAGAATTCAGATGGAAGAGAAAAATCAGGTTACAAAATATATCTAACTTAAAAATTTGTATTGGCGAAATCAGATATCAAAAATATAAACAAGTTATGATGCAACAAATTCAGAAAGACTATGAAATCATACCTTACAAAACATCCTAAGATCAAAACACTGTTAAAGATCCTTTTACATTTAAACTTAAATACTATCAGGTTTAATTTTTATTATTTTCCTTTTAAAAAAGCAATGCTTTTACCAGTATATGTCTCAAGACGAACAAAATTATACGTACTCAAAGGCAAAGTAGAAATTGAGACTCCTTTAAGAACAGGGATGATTACTATCGGGTATGGGAATGTGGGAATTTTTGATAAAAAGATACACCGCGCAATTTGGGAGGTCACCGGGACCATAGCTTTTAAAGGTGAAGCCATGCTCAAATTTGGATCAAAAATTACTGTCGGAGAAAAGGGAGTGCTCACAATTGGAAACAAGTTTCGTATATCAACTAACAGCACAATAATTTGTTTCCGTAAAATTTCTTTTGGCAACAATTGCCGTATTTCCTGGGATGTAATAATAATGGATACAGATTTTCATTATATTACAACGAGAGACGGAAAAATATTGAATTCTCCAAAAGAAATCAGACTCGGAAACAATACATGGGTAGGCATGCGATGTGTTTTTTCTAAAGGAGCAATTCTGGATGACAACATAATTGTTGCTTCAAACTCACTTATCAATAAAGAAATTAAGGGGAGTTTCCAGATAATTGGAGGTACGCCTGCCAAAATACTAAAGGAGCAGGTAACCTGGTGGGATGAAAATGAATACCACCAAAAATATGGAAACTAATAACTCATCCAATCATAATATTCATAAATCTTGGTGATGATATTGAATCCTTTGTATATATCATCATCTAATAAAAGCTAAGAAATTACTCTATGAGCATAAAAACCTTTAAAAAAGATCAATCAATTGAAACACTCAGAGGGTTGGCTATCATTCTGATGGTCGCAGGGCATGTGATTGGAAATACTTCAGAAACCGGAATGCGTGTTGAAGATGATTCAGTATTCAGACATATGTATTTCTCTCTAAAATTTTTAAGAATGCCTCTGTTCACTGTTATCTCAGGCTACGTATATGCGCTTCGTCCGCTTGATACAACTATGATTGGCAAATTTATCAAAGGTAAAGCACGTAGAATACTGCTTCCAATGATAGCTGTAGGCACACTGCAGTATTTTGTCAGGATTATCGTACCAGGCACAAATAAAACACCGGATATAAGTAATATATGGTCCATCTATTTTTTTCCTTTTGACCAGTTCTGGTTCCTGCAATCAATCTTTCTTATTTTCCTTTCCATAACATTACTGGAATATTTTAAATTATTGAGAACTCCCCTGAAATGGTTCATTTCTTTTATATTTGTTTGTGGTATGTTTCTTCAAATGCCGCTGTTCACAAGCTTTTTCAGTTTTTTTGGATATATTTATCTTTTCCCGTTTTTTATACTGGGAATAGGCCTCTATAGGTTTTCAAATTTTTTGTTATCCAATAAAATATCATTTACATTGTTGTTTGTTTTTGTTGCCAGTATAATTGTTCAACAATTGGCCTGGTACAATTACCTGACTATTGATCTTGACAGGTACAGTCCATTGAGCCTGACCATCGGAATTAGCGGAATTATTTTACTTTTTAAAATTAAAAGAAATTTAAGATGGCTTGCCTGGTTCGGCTATTATGCTTATGGAATTTATCTTTTCCATGTTTTCGGTACGGCAGGAAGCAGAATCATCATTAGTAAATTTGGAATTCACCACGGGATGCTGATCTTTTCGGTTGGCTTGCTGGCCGGATTACTTTTCCCGATACTTTTGGAAACATTTATTGACCGTTCACCAAGACTGAGATTAATATTCCTTGGACTCAAACCCAGGCAGGTTGCGACCGGGTCCATTGGTCAAACAAAAACATGAGATAATTCAAAAAATCTGTCTGTTAATCATATTATTAAATACAAAGGAAATACTTGCAAACAGGTTTGTTAACTTTGAAAAATAAAAATACCAGATTAATTTGTTATGTGTCTTATAATCAAACCATAAAGCAATATCTGGGGAATAATAACAATCGATCAGAATAATACTTAAGCAGATCGCAATTCTAATTCAGGCAAAGATGAAAGAAAGTCAGATAAAAGAAAATTCCGATACTACTTCTAGAGTGATCAGTGAAATTAAGCTGGCTATCATACTTCCCGTTTTCAATAACCTGCAATACACAAAAAAATGTCTTGAAACCTTATACCAAAATCGTGATAATGCCCGGTTGACTAAAGAGCAAGTCAAAATTGTAATCACTGATGACGGCTCAAAAGACGGAACTTCAGAATGGCTTGCAAATAATTATCCTGAAGTTTATGTATTGAAAGGCAATGGTAATCTTTGGTGGAGTGGAGGCGTTAACAAAGGAATAAGATTTGCTCTTAATGAAT
>DASQZP010000158.1:0-2134 GCA_035638655.1 Bacteroidales bacterium | reverse complement strand
CAGATTTATTCTGAACATGCGGAATGGTGCACTGCTGCTCATGCAGGGCACACACACGCGGTATAAAACATTGGGGTTTAGGTGTTTATTCAAAATTTCAACCACGCACCAGGTTCGGTATAACTGGACAGGAAAGTAGCCCGCAATCCCCAACGATTTCATACCGCCACCGTTAGCAAAAATGGTAATGAAACACACAGCAAAATGACAAAAGCAACCTTGATAATTATTCTGATTTCTACTATAACGATTAACATATTTGCACAACAATGTGATTCGTGTAAAAGGGAATTTGATAAACTTTTAATTATTAAGAATAAATCGAAAGTCAGCCAAACTGATTTGGAGAAAAGTTGGCAGATAACGAAGAAACTTTATAAGCTTAAATACATTGATTACATTGATAGTGTTGCAAATAGGACTTCATATGTATCTCATAGTTTGACAAGAACATTTTCTGATATTTGTATAACGACTGGTGGTAAAATGGGCGTTGATTATTACTTTAATTATTTGACCCTAACAAAAGGTTCAGCTGAAGAAGAACGCTCTTTTGCTCTTGAAAGATTATTTGTGAAATACCCAGAGATTGTGCTTAATAAAATTGGGACAGACAATGATTTACTTAACGATTTAACTTGGGGTTTTCTAAATAACAGATATTATGGAGCTATCAATCCATTAGAAACCGAAGATTTTACTGCTATGACAGTATATGAGAATGGACCAAAACCAATTTTAAATAAGGACAATTGTAAATCAATATTTTTTGAGACAAATCCTTCAATGAAAGCAAAATACATCGATTATAAATATCAAATAGATTATATAATTAATTCAGCGATTGAAAACTTAAAGGAAGATGAATAAACCACTTTTGCTCAATCGAGTAGATGGCTGACGGGATTGTAGCCCCGCCAGTGCACCTCTAACGATTTATTCCGCCTTAGCGGGACCACCGGATCCTGAAGAAACAATCGGGACAGGCTGTTAATTCAGTGAAGCTAAAAAGCGTTGGCGTAAATTTATGAGGAACGACGTTTTAATACCATGCGAGCATGGCTTCGTAACCTCGTTTGCAAAGTAAATTAACGGTGACTGTATTGTTCAGGACAGGACGTTACTCCACTCGCACATTCCGGGCCACGGGCTGGTCGTGAGACCGCTTCGCTAAGTTACTCCCTGGAAAAAAACACTTGTTGAAACTCTGTAAAATCGAATAAAATTTGCATATTTAATCTTTTTCGTGAGCTTACAACAAGTGTTAGGCTGCATGTTTAGCAGTACCTTCAAATGAGAATAAAAATTTGACAATTCATAAATAAGTACTTATATTTGTACTTAAATAATTACTTAAACAGGTAGATTATGATAGCTGCAAATTTTTCAGAATTTAGGACAAAATTAAAAATGTACCTTGATAATGTTGAAGATAACAATGAGACGTTGATAGTAAAGAGGAAAACCGGAAAAGGCACAGTGATGCTTTCATTGGATGAGTATAATTCAATAATGGAGACTGTACATTTGTTGAGTTCAAAAACTAATGCTGATAGATTGTATGAGTCTATAAATCAAATGAAAAAAGGTGATACAATCACGAATAATTTGATAGAGGACTGATGAAAATCACTTTTTCAAAAAATGCATGGGAAGATTATCTTTCATGGCAAAAAGAGGATAAAAAAATACTCCGAAAGATAAACAAACTAATTAAGGATATCCAAAGGACTCCTCATGAGGGGTTAGGTAAGCCAGAACCATTAAAATACGATTTGGCTGGATTTTGGTCTCGCCGGATTGATTTAGAACACAGATTAGTATATCAATACCGGGATAGTGAAATATTGATTTATTCTTGTAGATTTCATTACGATAAATAGAAACACACAAAAACAATATAGGATTTAAGGCTCAGTTGAGCCAAAAAAAGAGGCAGTAAAGTTGATGACTTTGCTGTCTCCTGTTCTGGTGCAGAGGTTGTCACTCGCATTTAAATTTGGTGTACCTTGATAAATAATTGCCCCGAAATCCACCAGGACCCCATACGGCCGACCGTTACCAGAAAAACCTGCACGTACGGTTCTTAGGGGGCGTAAGCTACCCGGTGGCAACATATTAAACAAAACAGGCA
>DASQZP010000157.1:0-3478 GCA_035638655.1 Bacteroidales bacterium | reverse complement strand
TTCTTCTGGGAGCTGGCTACCCTGATTGACATAATGCTGGTGGGACACTGGATTGAAATGAAGTCTGTACTGGGTGCATCCAAATCGCTCGAATTACTGGCACAGATGCTGCCTTCAGGTGCCCACCGCCTCAATGATGGTGAAGTGGAAGAAATCAGCCTGGATGATCTTGAGGAAGGTGACCTGATCCTGATCAAACCCGGAGAAAAAGTACCTGCCGATGCCTCTATCACCGAAGGCAGTTCATTTATAGATGAGAGTATGCTTACCGGGGAAAGCAAACCAGTGAAACATGGGCAGGGCGACCGTATCATTGGCGGATCGGTAAACGGCAACCAGTCGCTGAAGGCAAAGGTGGAACACACCGGAGATGACAGTTACCTCAACAAGGTGATTAGCATGGTAAGAGAGGCCCAACAGTCGAAATCAAAGATGCAGAGCCTGTCGGACAAAGCAGCCATGTGGCTTACCTTTATCGCACTGGGGGCTGGATTTCTGACCTTTGCTTACTGGTATTTTTTCACCCCGGCTTCCGCTTCCAGTCCGTTTCTCTTTGCCCTTACCCGCATGGTTACAGTAATGGTAATTACCTGTCCGCATGCCCTTGGACTGGCGATCCCATTGGTTGTAGCTATTTCTACTTCAGTATCAGCTCAAAACGGCCTTTTGATCAGAAACCGTACTGCTTTTGAAAACTCCCGCAAGATATCAGCCATTATTTTTGACAAAACAGGGACACTTACCAAAGGCGAGTTTGGAGTATCAAAATTCAAAAGCCTTGACGATAACCTGGATGATAAAGAATTACTCAGGTATGCAGCTGCACTCGAACAGGATTCTGAGCACCCTATCGGAGCGGGTATCGTTAATAAAGCAAAAGAACTGGAAGTTGAGCTACCTGAAATCAAAAATTTCAATGCCATTACAGGCAAAGGAGTTGAAGCCGAACTGGAGGGTAAAAAAGTTAAAGTAGTAAGCCCTGGTTATCTGAAAGAAAATAATATTGATATACCCGACAATACTGAGTCGGGAAGTGCGGCAACTATTGTGTATGTCCTGGTTGACAATAAACCTGTAGGGTTCATCTCTCTCGAAGACCAGATCCGGGAGGAATCATATGACGCAGTAAGCACCTTAAAAGAAAAGGGCATTAAAGTTTACATGGCAACAGGCGACAACGAAGAAGTGGCAAAATCAGTCAGTGATGAGCTGAAGCTCGACGGTTATTTTGCCGGTATACTGCCGGATGAAAAGGTAGATGTGTTGAAGAAAATCAAAAATGAAGGACATTATGTAGCAATGACCGGAGATGGTGTAAATGATGCCCCTGCTCTTGCCAAAGCTGATGTGGGAATTGCCATCGGATCAGGCACTGATGTGGCAGCTGAAACTGCAGATATTGTACTGGTAAACAGTAATCCGCAGGACATTAAGAACCTGATTCTGTTTGGCAGGGCTACATACAAAAAAATGATTCAGAATTTAATCTGGGCAACCGGATATAATGCAATAGCTATTCCCCTGGCTGCCGGCGTACTGTATGGAGCCGGAATCGTTCTGAGTCCTGCAGCAGGAGCAATTCTCATGAGCTTAAGTACAGTGATTGTAGCCATTAATGCACAGCTGCTGAAACGTAAAATCGGGAAGGAATAGACAACATCTCCCGGAAAATTCACATCTCTGCATGAAATGTATAATAACTATACAACGACCGTAAAGATTTAAGACAGTTTTTGTCCAGCCAACAAGTACTCTTCATTCTGAATAACTGTAAGTTATAGGATTTGGCAAATTTTTTGGTTTTGTTGGATCAACCCTGACTAACGAAAATCAATTATGCTTAGAAATTACCTGACTACAATTTTCAGAATCCTTTATCGAGACCGGCTCTTCTCCCTTATAAACATTACCGGATTGGCAACAGGAATTGCCGCCTGTCTTTTTATTTCGGTCTATGTACATTACGAGCGTAGCTATGACCAGCATATCGATAATGTACAAAATCTTTTCAGGGTCCTCTATGAAAGGGAATCAGAAAGCGGGGAAAAAGTGCAGTTTGCTTCAGCCAGTCCCATGATTGGAGCAGAGATGAAAGAACGTTTCCCGGAAGTGTTAGAGGCAGGCAAAGCTTATAAAACAGAAGGTGTAATTTCCCATCAAAATATCTCATTCCGCGAAGAAAACATGTTCTGGGCCGAACCATCGTTCCTCAATTTATTATCCTTCCGGATTATTAAAAAAAACGGAGACAGTTTACTTTCGGCACCCAACACTGCCGTAATCAGTGCTGAAACGGCTAAAAAATATTTTGGAGATAAAGATCCTCTTAATAAAATAATTACACTGAACGGGGATCAGGACTTCAGGATTATGGGGGTTTATACTCCCCAACCGGCTAATATGCATTTTAAAGCTAACATTTTACTCTCCTGGAAAAACTGGGAAAACATTCTTGGTGACAGAATAAAAACTTTCGGGTGGATTTACAGTGGTTTTTATAATTATGTCAGACTCAAAGACGGTACATCAAAAGAAGAAGTTGATCAAAAAATAACCAATATGATCAATGATGAACTGGGTGCTTTTATGGAAAAATATAAATTACGCATCAGCTACAGGCTGCAACCGGTTAGTGATATTCATCTTACCTCCCATTACATGCACGAATTAGGAAACAATGGAAATAAAAATTCAATAATATTTCTGAATATAATTGCCTGGTTTATCATTGTAATTGCATGGATTAATTTTGTCAACCTTCTAACAATAAGTTTTACCAGACGTTCAGGCGAGATTGGACTCAGGAAGGTACTTGGAGGAAAAAACAGGCAACTCATCGTACAGTTCTTATTTGAGTCGTTTATCATTAATTTTATTGCCCTTTTCATCTCATTTGTGCTGATAGAGCAGTTGTCTCCCTGGTTTTACAGGTTAACCGGGATTGCACCTGATTATATCATCTGGAATAAACCATGGGTATGGTTTAACCTTGGTGCAATATTCCTGACAGGCACTTTGCTTGCCGGCTTATATCCCGTATGGGGACTGCTTACCAAAAAATTATCCGGTACACTTAGAAAAACATATACAGGATCAAAAAAATCTATTGCACTGCAACGCGGGCTGGTAGTTTTCCAGTTTTTCATGGCCGTTATACTGATAGCAGGTACTATAAGCGTTTATCTTCAAATAAAATATCTCCATGAAAGTGAAACTGGTTTTAAAAAAGGAAACATACTTGTAATGTATACGCCTGCAGTTGGGGATTCATTGTTGCTTAAACGCAGAGAAGCATTTAAGGAAGAGATAAAAAAATACCCTTTTGTAAAAGCCATAACTTACTCTTCAGTAATTCCTGGTAAGAATAATATGATGAACAGGGGAGGAATCAGGCGCGTTGGCGAAGAACAGACTGAAGGGAAGAATTACCGGATCACAGATACCGATTATGATTTTACCCTCGTTTTTTCAAATATCC
>DASQZP010000156.1:0-2536 GCA_035638655.1 Bacteroidales bacterium | reverse complement strand
CGCTAAAGTGTATAATAAATACACAATGATTCACAGCACATTATCGATACTCGTCATTGATATGTGCGGCTGGCTTCCCCTTCCAGGGGGATCGAGGGGTAGCGAAGGATAGCTTAGGTTGTTTAAATTACAAGTTGCATACTCACTGCATGTTACTGATACTTGTCATTGGTAGGAGGCGACTGAGAAATCTCCCCTCGATATTAACAAAAGACACTGGATTATGATTAAGTATATAGCTGTAATTTTTATATCACCCATTTTGAGGTTACATAAGTATATTTATGAATATAAATTCAATGTATTAGATGAAATAATTTTATCTAAACCACTAACCGGAATCATTCTAAATTGACGAAAGATTTTTTTTTTTGATAAATTCTTTGGAACTTGATTAATACATGCGGATCGAAAAAAGTGATAATGATGATCATGGTCAATTTAGTGCTATTGAGGTTTCGATAAAAAATCACTCATATGTATATGCAGCTTGTGATAAAGTTGTTTGGGGTACTTCAGCACCGCATGGATTATTTTGGAGATCATCTGATGGCGGAGATTCTTGGACCTCAATTAGTGAGAATCACCCTATTGCTTTTGTTGGTCAATATGTTACTGATATTGAAATAAACCCATTTGACGAAAATGAATTGTGGGTGAGTTTTGCTTGTTCAAATAATGGTAATATGAAAGTAATTCATTCAACTAATGGGGGGGATAGTTGGTCGGTCCTTAGTAATAATTATCCTGAAGACATCCCAGCTCATCACTTAAAATACAATTACAAAACTGGTGACCTATATGTAGGAACAGATGTAGGTACGTTTTTTTGGTTACCATCACTTTCCTCTTGGATTGGAGCAAATTCAACCCTACCTAAAATTATTACTGGGCTTGAGATTAATGAAACATGTGATACACTTTATGCTTCTACCTTAGGTTATGGCATCTGGAGTGCTAATATTTATCATGATTGTTATAGTGGTAATAATTTTAATATTGTATCCGATTATAATTTCTCAGTTAATACGACCATTTGCGATAATATTGTAATTTCTAATGGAGCTAACGTAAATGTAACTAATACTTTAACTATGGCTTTCGGAGCAACAATTACAGTAATGGCAGGTTCTCGTTTAAATATTAATGGCGGGCTAATTCTCAATGCAAATCTAAACATAGAGGATGGAGCAAATTTGAATATCACAAATGGGGGTGAGATATATTTGAGCGATTCCGACATTTTAGAAATAAGTGATGGAAGTACTTCAAACATCTCAGATGGGGCAGTTATTCTATATTAATTTTGATATCATCTTGATATACTGATTAATATTTAATATTTTTAAACAAATTAATATATAAAGTAGATTTCACATATCATTAGTTTAAATGACATCATTATATATTGGCAAATTTTGCAGATTGAATTGAGCTAGACCACTAGCTCATTGGTGAAATATTATTAATAATTAAGAATTTCAACAATGCCTAATAAATATTTAATTCAATTTCAAATGAAAAAAAACATTTTAATAGTACTACTGCTAGTTTCTCTCAACGGATTCTCACAGAATGTCCTTAAAATAGGCGAAGTTTTCGATTTTGAAATTGGGGATGAGTTTCATTACAAAAGTTTTGTAGGAACCCCTTCTGGAGAAAGGCTGAAAGTCATTGAAAAATGCTATTCAGAGAACAAGGATACTGTTTATTATAAATTTGAAGTTAATAAATATATGTCATCTTATGTCTCTGATCCGGAGCCACATTTAATTTATAGTTATTATTCGTTTGAACAAAGCAAGTCGTTTTCACATTTAGATTCCTCAATTTTCACCACATTCCTTGATTGCAAATTTTATGACGAAAATGATGTTTACTGTAGATTTGATTCAATAATAAGTTATAGTACTAAATGGTGTGGTTTAGAAATTAACGGTTACGACGCAACGGTTGGAGAATTTGAACCCTCTCGATATATACATACTTGTGGTAAGGGGGTTGGAGATGTGAGAGTATATCTTCAATTTGGAAGTTCTGGCGGAATAGTTGATGAAGATAAAGAGTTGGTCTATTACAAAAAAGGAGATCAAATGTGTGGCGAACCGGATCTAACTTCAATACCTTTGAACAATAATACTTCTAAGATAGCAAAAATTTACCCAAATCCGACCAGCTCCCTTATCACTATTAAACTAAATGAACCTTCAACTGACCATTTCATTTTTGAAATAATCAATATCCAGGGAAAAATAATCCATCATCAGGAAATCCAAGGAACATCTTGTCAATATGATCTATCTGGTATTGAAAAGGGCATTTATGTGGTTAAGATTTACATATCAGGTAATATCTTATATAAAAAAGTTATCAAATATTAAAATTGTTATAGGAGTCAAACCAGAAAATAACAATGCTCTAAAATCGGAGAGTATCGATGTATTGTTTCACAGTTAATTTCTAACTTCCGGGATATTCTTCGTTCTGAATGTCCATCCCGGGTACTGTGCAGGATTATTTTCTGCTTTGTGCTCAT
>DASQZP010000155.1:0-2347 GCA_035638655.1 Bacteroidales bacterium | reverse complement strand
GCTATTTTTTCACCGAGCCAAAGAGTAAGCAATTCTTTCTTGTCAATACCAAAAAATTTTGAAAGCGCAAGCACCTGTTTCTTTGTGGCAATTCTTTCACTTCGTTCAATTTTGCTTAGTAAAGCTTGATCAATTTCAATTGCGGCGGCGACTTCCCGAAGAAGCAAATTCTCCGTTTCGCGAAGAGATCTGATTTTTTGACCGAAGCTTTCCATTTGAATTATAATGACATGACAATTTTTGTCAATTATATAAATTGTACATATCTAAGTCAAATGTTTATTTGAGTAGATTAAAAGACGATTTAATCTGAATACTCCAAACAAAATTATAGTCTTATAGAATATTTTCGTTCTCGTTGTTTAAAAGCTTCATTTCCACCTTCCAATATGTCACAAACATGCTCCCTTATCCCTTGTTGATGAAGAATATTTGGATTTGAATCATCTTTTGTTTGGGTATTTTCCAAAGAACCATTTACATACTCAAATTGAAATTGACTTGTAGAGCCGACAGATTCTTGACCTTCTTGATTAGCTACGATAATATTTTCAGAGTCAGTTGCAACGACAAGATTAGCATTATGTGACACAATAATTATCTGTCTTTCCTTCTTTTTGTCCTTAATCATACTACACAATAAATCATAAATAGTACGATTGTCGAGATTATCTTCAGGTTGGTCAATTAGAATGGGATATTCTGATGAACTGATTTGAAGAAAGAGTATCAGCAATACAGTTCCTTTTTTTCCTGGTGACATATTTAATAATTCGTCACCTTTATATGTAACTGAGTAATCTAACCTGAAATTATCTTCAACAAGACCTCTCAAAATTTCTTCCAAAGTGTATCCCTGTCTTAGAGGAATATCAAATTCTCTATCCCCAAATGCTTTTAAATATCTTTTGTCTTTTACCCATAAGTGTTTAGAGTACAACTCTGGAATCAGTTTGTAATTTAAACTATCTCCTTCGAAGAGATCATTAAAGTAGTGTTCTCTAGAAATTGCTGCTTTGTTTGTCTGATGATATAGCTGAAAATCATCTTGTTTAAATTCAAGATTACATTTCAACAAGATTTCAGAACCAATATCATTTTTCGTATTGTTTATTTTGCTTACAATACTTTCATATTTTTCGATACGCTTTTTCAAGAGTGAAGCTGTTCTTTTTCTAAGATTACGATAATCTTCCAATACTTTTTGATATTGTTTTTCAAGAGAGGTTGCTTCAGTTAATTTCTTTTTTTCAAGTTCTAAGTTATTTGTAAGCTTTTTTAATTCTTTTTGACCAGCAAGTTTTTTTAGAAATGGCTTTAAATCATTGTTTATTTTTTCTATTTCATCATTCAGTTTTTGAATTTTTACATCCAACTTAAGAGCCTTAATTCTTTCCTCTAAATTTTTAATTAATGTCTGATAATCCTCGGACAAGCCTTCACGAATTTCAATTATCTCAGCAGATAATTCTGCAATTTGATCTAGTATCCGATCCACACTACCCTTAATGTTTAATTCTTCATCTAATGATGTATTGCCTAAAAGTTGATCTCGATTATCAACAACTTCAGACAATACACTTTGTAGAACTTCTTTATGTTTTTTTAAGGATGATAACTTTTCTTCAGTCTCAGATTTCTTATTAAGAAGTTGATTGTAATTCTTGAATTCTTGTTTATTTAAATTGCTTAGTTTTTGGCCTTGTTTGATTGACTCTTGAATTCCTTTAATTGCATTTGATATATCAGACGATTTTCCAATTTCCTTCGATTTTTGCTGTACATCAATTGCCTTAGTTCTAGTTTTTAAGTAGTTCCTTAATAATTCGTTGATGTTCTTATTTAGCTCATCTATCTCGCTTGTTGTATTTTCATAGAAAGATTTAAATTCTGTATCCTGAAGCAGGATGTTTTCCACAAGTTTATTTAAATCTTCTTTATTATCTCTTTCTACTAAGTAGTTTATGTATAATTGAGGTATATATATTATTTTTTGATTCTTATCATCTTCATCAAGAAGTTTATCTTTAATTCCATTCTTCCATAAAACTTCAAAATTATAAGATGTTTCAAATTTATACCCTTCAAATCCTAATCTTTTTGAAGTTTTTTCGACTTGTTCTGGATCTATAGTTTTTGCAGCTGAGTATAACAACAAAGACTTTCCAGAGGATTTTCCTCCAATTATTGAATTCAAATTTTCATTCAAATGAATATTTTGATCACCAAAGAGAGTTCCGTTAGCATCTTTAAATTTTAATTCGGATATGACATATCTGTCATTTTTGTAATCTGGTTTAAAGGGTTGAATCTGAACTCTGTCTTCTGGTTCATATAAAGTTTGTTT
>DASQZP010000154.1:0-4670 GCA_035638655.1 Bacteroidales bacterium | reverse complement strand
AGGATTCTTTTTACCGTTGCATAATTAACGGGCGTTTCTTTCATGACATTGAGAATATTTTTTCTAAAAAACTTTTAAAGGTAATATGTTTGGTAAAACTATGCTATGCTATTTAACAACCTGATCTTATTTATTTTGGTTACAGATAATAAGAAACAAGCATTCAGCGAATTAATCAGGAATTGAACTTTCAATCAGAAGTTCCCTTTTCCCCATCTGACTGGCTACCGCCATTAAAATACCCAGCACTATACTCAGAAAAGCCGCAAACAGGATCTGAAATTCCACAGGCAACAAAAATGTTATCGTTTGAGCAGGTATCCAGAACAGTGGGATCGTGCGTTTAAATACAAACTCCCACTGCACTTTCCAGTCGATGGACTGCATGATGTCTCCCATTCTTACCGGACTGAACAATCCTTTAATGGTGCCCCCGGTGTTTATAATGTGGGTATCCGTTATTTTATGTGTCGTCATTAAAACAGGTGCATAAAATATATTCAATGTGGCGCTGATAGAAAAGGCGATCAGAATTTTAGCCGGCGAAACAGAACCTGTAATAATCTGTGAAGCATGGTCTAATCCAATGTATTCAAGCAATACAGGAGTTCCGGAAGCAAAAATAATAAAAGCGATCTTAACAGAGACTCCAAGAAACCCCCAAACTATGGCTCGTGGTAACAATCCAAATCCACTGTAATTGAATTTCCCGCTTCTGATCCGCAATCCGAGTGATTCACCCAACGTTGCCAGCAAGGCAAATTTTATGAAGGACATGATGATACCATGTGCGCTGTTGAAATCCTGGTATGCAGCATAAATCGTGTTCGAAATTACGAATGGCAGAATGAGTATCAGTAAAATTCCAATGAATTGAAAATCTCTTTTATTCATGTTAGTTTTAGTAAAGATTTATTAATTTAATTTACGTTTGTCTATTACTCTTTTGGCTTTCCCTTCGCTTCTTTCGATGGTTTTGGGTTCAACCAGTTTTACATCAACCGACAAACCCAGTGCACTTTCCAGGTTTGACTGAATTTTCCGGCGCAGGCCCTGTAACTGACTGATCTTATCCTGGAAGAACTGTTCCTCCACTTCAACCTGGAGCTGCAGCATGTCAAGGTTATTAACCCTGTCGACAATCAGCAGGTAATGTGGTTTGGTCTCACTCATCTCCAGCAACACAGTTTCCACCTGCGAAGGAAATACATTTACTCCCCGGATGATCAGCATATCATCACTGCGCCCAAGTATTTTCTTCATTCGTACGGTGGTTCTTCCACATATACAACTTCCATACTCAATCGTACTCAGGTCCCGGGTACGGTACCGTATGAGGGGAAGACCTTCTTTGGTAATAGTGGTAAAAACCAGCTCTCCCTCCTGCCCTTCAGGAAGGACCTCGAGGGTTACCGGATCAATAATCTCAGGAATGAAATGATCTTCCTGAATGTGCAATCCGGTTTGGTATTCACACTCGCTTGCCACGCCTGGCCCGATAATTTCACTGAGCCCGAAAATATCAATGGCCTTTATTTTGAGTTTGTCTTCAATCTCCTGCCTCATCTCTTCTGTCCAGGGTTCAGCCCCGAATACGCCAACCCTTAGTTTCAGTTCATTCCTGGAAATTCCGGATTCTTCTATTGCTTCCGCCAGGTAAAGCGCATAAGAAGGGGTACAGGCCAGCACGGTACTTCCAAAATCCTTCATGAGCTGAATCTGTCTTTTTGTATTCCCACCTGAAACAGGAATAACCACTGCACCTATTTTTTCGCTTCCGTAATGAATGCCCAGACCACCTGTAAACAGTCCGTAACCATAGGCAATTTGTATAAAATCATTTCGTTCAATACCGGCACATGATAAGGTACGCGCCACTACCTCCGACCAGGTAGCCAGATCTTTGCGAGTGTAACCCACTACAGTAGGTTGTCCGGTTGTTCCGGAAGAAGCATGAAGCCTGATAATTTCACTCATCGGCACCGCGAACAATCCGAACGGATAATTATCCCGCAGATCCTGTTTCACCGTGAAAGGCAATTTGTACAGGTCATCAATTCCGCTGATATCTTCCGGCCCAAGACCTGCCTGCTGCATTTTTTCCCGGTAATAAGGTACGTTATAGTAAACCCTTTCCACAGTATTTCTAAGCCGCTCCGATTGCAATTCCTGCATGGCACCACGGCTCATGCATTCATAAGAGTTATTCCAGATCATCGTTCTTTGGTTTTGCGTTGGTAAATACATGCCTGACAATGACAGATTGTGTTCAGAGGAAATTATCAGATATTGTAAAGTTTACTGGCATTCAGTAGTTCCATCTTGTGTTTTTGCATCACTTCAATCGTTGCCGGTATATCATCCGTCCGCATAATAATTGCTGCTTTGTTGCCCATGGAAAAAGCATACATATATTCGATGCTGATTCCTTCATCTGACAACAAGCTAAGCGCCCTGGCAAATGAACCGGCCTCAGATGGCGTTGCAATCGACAATACATCAGTAAGGTTAACGGAAAACTGACGCACCTTCAATACCTGAAGCGCTTTATCAGGTTCAGACACAACCATTCTTAATATACCATATTCAGAAGTATCTGCAATGGTGAGGGCTGTGATATTTATTTTTTCCTCACCAAGTGTTTGTAACACTTCGGTGAGACGACCCGATTTATTTTCGAGAAAAATAGACAATTGTTTAATGATCATGATGTGGCCTCTTTTGTTAAGTTACCGGGAAAAGCAAAATGATTCCAGATTGTTTTATCCCATGATTTAAAAATGAAATGACCGGTAAAAAACTGTTTCTATTGAATCACCTGAATTTAAAGGGGTGATTGAATTTACAAGCCGAAAATTAATAAAATAATCTGCCGGGTGGTGCTTTTCCCGGACAATATAGAATGTATAAAAATTGCAGCACCCAGGGATTACATCAATTTAGAATATTAAATGTCAGATGGAGTTACGGCCGGACCGGCATGGACAGCATGTCCCTACATGACGAAACGACAGTGCAGGCAGACGCACCAGAGGGGGTTATAGTTTCTTCAGGGTTTCAATAAATTGTTCAGGTGATATTTCAATCTCCCTTAATATTTGTCTTAATAATGGACGTCCTGTTTCCTGGTTTCCATGATGTGGCAGGGTAGTGTATCTTCCATCAGGGTGGCGGTAGAAAACATGGCTTCCATTTTGCCTTTTAATCTCAAAGCCCAGGTGAAGAATAAGTTTTTCCAATACTTTTACTTTTACAATCGGCAGTTTGGGACTCATACTGCAACAGAGATTTGTTGAAAGCCTATAAAATCAGGGAGTTCATTAATTTCATCCTCTGTCATCTCTTCCAGACATAATTGTACGACTTCCTGCAAGTTGGCATATAACTGGTCAAGTGTCGGAGCCTGAGTATGCGCACCAGGCAGGCCAGCAACAATACCAATGTATTGGTTTATTTCCCTGTCCCTGGTTATTTCTGCGGTAAATTTAAACGATTTCATCATTGTCTTGTTTCTACAAATTTAATGATTTATGCGCAATTTAGTTCTGTTGTATTGGATGAAGTTTCTCTATCTCACTTTGTAAGCTATCCAGGTTATTGAGTTGGTATCTCTCAGCTTAACCCCAGCTGGGGCGGACATGCTGTCCCTGCAATTCCAATGATTCATCAGAGGTTTATGTCCCAATACACAAACATCTATGAATCCTTTCTGATTTGTATAATTCCTTACTGATTTGTTTACATATTACAATTGATCGTGTACAACCAATTACTACAGGAATATTCTTACAAACCGGGCTTGAAAATTGCCTCCTGTTCGATCTTGTTCAGACATTGATTTATCGCGTACTTATTTTGTTTTCATCACTTTCACAAGGGGAAAAGTCTGTTACAAATACAGTCCGTTCCTGTTCATTGATAAAATAAATAATTTTAATGGCTTTTCGTGGAGTGTAGTAATACAAGATATACCGGTGCATCCTGCCAAGGGGACGAAGATTTTCTTCTATACGACCAATGCCTGGATTATACTCTAATGCTATAGCTGCCCCCAGTAGCTCTGTGGATTTACGTTCTGCACTGGCTTCACTGTGGTACTTATAAAAATATTCCAGCACCTCAAGGTAATAGTTCTCAGCTTCCGGTGTGATTGCTACTGTATAGACCGATTCTCTTTCCAGGATGCAATGTCCTTTTTAAATTCATGTATACTTCTTGTTTTGCCTTCTTCAACTGATTCCAGGGATTTCTTAGCCCGTGCTATCATTTCATCATCAGTAGTATTGAAAAAAACCTTTTCGCCTCTTTCACTTTCTATCATACTATAAACCAATCGAAGAAAACGTTCATCAGCATGATTTATAAAGTTGTGTATCTCTTCTTTTATCTTCAGTGCATCCATAAAAGACTTTTTTAGTTCTTTTCCAAAGATAATATTTATTGTCCTTATTTGTTCGCATTTAGCGGATGAAATTTCTCTGTTTTTTGTAAGCTATTCATGTTATTGAGTTGGTGTCTCTCTGTTAAACTTATATATTTTAAATGAAGATTTATATCAGATATTCAGTTAATAAAACTTTCAGACTTTCTGCAAATTCAGGATTGAAAATAATTAGGTACCGACAGCATTTCGGTGCCAGGTGGGTATGTCTGTAATTTATCCTTTCATT
>DASQZP010000153.1:0-2060 GCA_035638655.1 Bacteroidales bacterium | reverse complement strand
CATCGAAGGTTGTAGGGATGCTGGTAATAAAATCGGTGCATTCCTGTTCTTTCATATAAGCTGTCGGACTGTCAGACAACATTTGAATGGGTACTTCAAAAACGACATACTGAGCCAGCTGGTTACAGCGGGTGCCTTTTGTTAATGGAGCATGGTCCCGTGCCACAAAATCAGCCTGCGTCACATTCCGCATCGAACCGGAAGTATAATCCATTGGTCCGGCCACGTTGCGGATAAATGGGATGGTAACCACATATTCAGGCATATTCATGTCAGCCCACTTGAAATTTTCCAAGCCATAGACGCCTTCATAACCAACTACATTGGGATAGGTGCGTTGCAATCCCGTTGGTTTGTATATCCCATGGAAATCTACCATCAGATGGTTTTGGGCTGCCAGCCTGGCGATGGCATAAGTAGAGGCAACTGCGGGTTGGTCGTCACGGTCTACAAAATCTATTTTCCAGCCTTTCACCCCCATGGCTGCATATTTGGGAAAGACCTGTTCCATCTGGTCGGTGATGGCTGCCCAGGAGGCCCACAGGATAACCCCCACATTTTTCTCTTTGGCATACCTGAGAATTTCTTTCAGATCAATTTTCGGATTCAGCTTGTTCAAATCAAAAATATCTGACCATCCTTCATCCAGGATGATGTACTTTGCATGATTCGCGCTTGCAAAATCAATGTAATACTTATAGGTAGGTGTATTCTTGCCTGCCTTAAAATCAACGTGGAAAATATCATAACCATCCCACCAGTCCCAGGCAACCTGACCGGGGACGATCCAGGAAATATCCTCAATACGGGGTGGAGAGGCCAGTTTCTGAACAATGTCATTATTCAGTAACTCTTTGTCTGCTTTGCTGAGCAATACGGCCCGCCAGGGGAAGGTGCGGGTGCCATTGGTTTTTGCAATATAATCAGCCCTTTTCACCGGGATCCGGTTCATCATATTAAAACCGCCTGCTTTCGTCTCCAGCGGATAGCGGGCGAAAAGACCCTGCAATCCTTTGCCTGTTTCATTCAGCACCAGGTACATTCCCGGATAATCTTCGAGATCGGCTTCCAGAAGCTCTGCTTTTTTATTGCCTCCCAGGTCGACCAGCATGGAGAGAATCGACAATGAATCCTGCGCAAACTCCGACAGTTTCTGAACCCTGTAGGGCGATTCAAATGAGGCATTAAAGAGCTGGCCGCCGCGGTAATCACGCAGATAAGGGATGAAAGCCTGGTGATCAGCACTGAAATTGAAATTGGCCTCTTCCTGTTTTACAATAATATCACCTTTCTTTTTGGTGAAAAAGCGGTAGGCCACAGCATCATTATACACCCTGAAAATCACCCCAAAATCGTTCTTGCATTGCAGGGTAAGCTGGTTACAGTGATCCTTCACAACGGTCCGTCTGAAGTTAATGGCATTGAACTGTGAATTGAGCTCTTCTGTTTTGGCAGATTTTACACGGGTATTATCTCCCAGTACTTCGCCGTCTTCAAGGGTTAACGATATGGGAGAAGGGACAATAACCGGCTGTCCCATGTATGCAACGGACCATTGCAGCTTATTGCCGGCTTCAACTTTTAAAATAACATTCCCGTCAGGCGATTTAACTTCATAGTTTTTTGGCTGAGAAATGGCCTGCAGCGTCAGAGGCAGGAAGATCAGCAGTAATACGAGTCTGTTATAAGTATACATGTATTTTTTCATAGTTGGTTATTTCCGGGTTTGCCAAATAATATTTTCACTTAATCAATTTTAGAACTTTTTCTGTGATTGTAAACAACTTGTCTTTTAGTTCATCAAAAAACTGTGTATACCGGGCTAAAAATTATTATTCGTATACCTCACTGTAGGTTAAATCGCTCTGAAAAAGTGTCTGAGGCAGGTTGTAGAATTTAAGAAAATCTTCTTCAGAAAGCTGGCCCTTATAAGGCACATAGTATTCAACCTCATCATTTTGTGGTTTGTAACCGGCGTTTCGCCAAAAGAGCACATATGAAAATTTGTGGTTTTTAAGTCCGGGGTATACCCGTCTTGTAAACCATTGGGCATAGGGAAT
>DASQZP010000152.1:0-2407 GCA_035638655.1 Bacteroidales bacterium | reverse complement strand
AGGACTTTTGTTCAATATCAAAGCCTGAGCGACTTCGAAACAGCAGCATCCCGAAAGTGTTCAGCGATTTTATAAGCAGCTTATAATAGAGCGGAGATATTAGTTTTACGCAGCATTTCTACTTTACAGCAAGCATTATATCTAAATAAATATGGCGGTAATTATCCTGATTGAACCTTCATCTATCCTAATCATATAAAGTAAATGGTCCAACCTTGGCGGAATATTGGCCATTACTATGTAATTACAGGGGTACCTGCATTCGTTCTAGGTGAGTAATTTCGTTCATAACTATTTGCAAATACCGCCATATTTTATTATACTTTTTATTAAATTGTATCCGTAATCAAAACATGTAGTCATGGATAAAAAAATAGTACTAAAAGGAAGTAAAGGCAGGAGCCTGGAAATAGACAGCACTGATGCTACTGCCATGAAAATGGCCATGCTTTTTGAAGGGACCTGTAGCTTAAGTGTTAAAGAAGCAGCAGAAAAGTATGGTTATTCCCTGCCCCGCTATTTTCAGTTGCAAAAAAGCTTTAAAGAAAAGGGTTCCTCTGCCTTGATCAATAAGAAACGGGGGTCGAATAAACAACCGGTCAGAACCAAAGAAGTCGTCAATCAAATTATCCGGTTGCGGTTTTTAGACCCTTTTTCCAGTGCCGAAGTGATTGCCCAAAAGATGAAGCAGAACGGCTATGCGGTGAGTGTGCGCAGCGTGGAGCGGACCATAACCGAATATGGGCTCCAAAAAAAACGCATACGCTAAACCCACAGCATGAACAAGACAAAAAGGAGGTTGAAGCCGTTATCAGTAAACGGGAAAAAAGGAAAATAAAGGTTAGCGACCATAGTAACGAGAGAAATTTCAGAGAACACCTGTCCCGGAAAGTGAGCAGCACCTTAGTTGGCTTGTGGTTTCTTGCAGCCGAGCACCTGCGGCTGGGCAGTTGGGATTTGCTTAAAGGCTATACCGGGGGAGGCGATGGGGGTATCGATCCACGTATTGCCATGCAGATGGTTAACGAAGCGGCCTTATGCAAAAACAGAATTCGTAAAAAGAACTATATTACCCATCAGGGATTTGAATTGATGGGTGGCCTTAGCTTTTTGGCCAGCGATGAACAAGTCCATTCCTTATTAAACAGCCATACTGTGAATCAGGCCCAGTCATTACAGGAGTCATTGGCCATAATACGGCACAATAACGATCACTATAAAGGAGATGTATTTGCCATAGACCCCCACCGTATCATATCTGCAACAAAACGGGTGATGCCCAAAAGAAAGAAACAGCCCTCAGAACCCTCAAAGAAAATGCTGCAAACATTTTTCTGTCTCGATACGGAAACAGGGCAGCCGATAGGATGCGGGATTGGAACCCCGGGTGTAAACACCACAAAAGCCACCATTGATCTGCTGGAGATGACCAGTAAAATCACTAACAACAACGCTATCATCTTGGCAGATAAAGAACACTTCACACAAAAGTTGATTAGTGAGGTCAAAGGTTCGGAACAGGTTGAATTTCTGGTGCCTGCACCCTCTACCGGCAGGATCAAAAAGATCGAACGCTCACTCCGCTATACAAGCCAATGGGCGGGGTACTCCATTGCCGAAACAACATTTAACTTCAGAGGGGCTAAGGATCAATACCGGTTGATCATTCAAAGAGAAGGAGAGCGTGACGGTCAATATAAATACAGGCCATTCCTGTCCGTATCTGAAAAACCGGCAGTAACCCTATTGACCGAAATGTATGCGAAAAGATGGTCGATTGAAGAGTTCTTCAATTTTGACGGGCCAATGGGCTTTGACAGGGCATCGACTTTTAACCTCAATGTCAGGTATGGTAAAATGTCATTGGCTTTAATGGCACAAGCGGCAACTTATGGGTTAAGGCAAAAGCTTCCAACTCCTTATAACGCATGGAATGCAGTTCATCTCTCAGATGCCATATTCAATAAGATTGATGGCGACCTTCGCGTACAAAATGATACGATAATTGTAACTTGCTACAATATGCCAAAACAGCTAAAATTAGAAGAGCATTATCAAAATCTGCCACAAAAACTTTTGGCAGAAGGTATTGACCCCAAAGTTCCCTGGCTTTACAATTATAAACTTGATTTTAGATTTAAATGAGACCACATAAAATATAATTTATACCCCTTATAAAATCGCTGAAAGCGTTCGGGATTCGAGGATTTTGAAGTCGCGAAAATGTAGAGGTTGAGTTAAAGAACGGTTTTGCAAAGTCTTCTTACAGTAGATTTATTTAAGTCCGACAGACTCCTAGTCATTCAAACTAAAATTTGGCCGTCACCGATAATGATTTAACAAAGATCTATAATGTGTAAAAAGATGTTATATAAATGTTTAGACTTTTCATTTTTTGTGATTTTCC
>DASQZP010000151.1:0-2360 GCA_035638655.1 Bacteroidales bacterium | reverse complement strand
CACCGAATAGGGCACGCCATGCTGTTTGAGCTCCCAGGCAGTAAGGCGGGCTCCCTGGTTACGCGGACGGGTTTCGTCCACCCACACATGCACGTTAACACCTTTGTCGTGGGCGAAGTAGATGGGGGCGGTGGCAGTGCCGTAATCAATACAGGCCAGCCAGCCCGCATTGCAATGGGTGAGGATGTTGACGGCCTCTCCTTTTTTCTTTTTGCTGATCGCCTCAATCAGCGAAACTCCGAATTCACCGATCCGCTGACAATTGTTGATCTCCTCTCCCACAATTTCCAGGGCTGTTCGCAAGGCAATATCTTTTTTGTTTTCAATATCATCGGTCTGACTGATGGCCTGCATTGACCGCTCTACACAAACAGACAGGTTTACGGCTGTCGGACGGGAGGAGATGAGGTAATCGGCCTTTTCCCTGAAATAATCGTGATCTTCGCCGGGATCCCGGTAATGAAAGGTAGCCAGGTAAATACCGAATGCACCTGCTGCACCTATCAACGGTGCCCCTCTGAGATGCATGTCCCTGATGGCAATGTATACATCTTCTGTTGAATGCAATTCTTCGATTATAAAATCGAAAGGCAGTTTCCGCTGGTCAATGATCTTTACCGTGCTCTGATCGGCAGGATCTACCCAAATGGTATGATAATGTTCGTTATTTACTTTCATCCAAACGTCATTATTTATCAGGATTTTTTTATTTCTTTGTATACAGTTTGGAAATATTGGAATTTCTCTGAAAGTAAAAATAATAAATATATCCATTTATGATGCCTCATCCGTTCCTGATAAAAAATTTCCTGTTTGACCTCGGTGGTGTGATCCTGAATGTCGATGTGCAAAAAACTATCGATGCCTTCCGTGATATTGGGATTGATCACATAGAACAAATATATGATGGTCTCAGGCAACATCATGTTTTCGACCGATTGGAAACAGGAGAGATTGATGAAGAAGCTTTCAGGGATTACCTGCGCAAAGAGGCCGGCTCAGCACTGGATGATGGCCAGATCAATGGAGCCTGGAATGCCATGATCCGGGATATTCCGGAGGAAAGGATAAAACTGCTGAAGAGACTGAAGTTTGGTTTTAACCTTTACCTGCTGAGTAATACCAATGAGATTCACAGGAGATACTACGATCAGTTGGTGAGGAAGTCTTTTCATAGAGGAGGATTGGGCAACTATTTTAATAAGGATTTTTATTCTCATAAAATTGGTTACCGCAAACCGGATCCGGAAGCTTTTCATTATGTAATAGAACAGACCGGCCTGCAACCTGCTGAAACATTTTTTGTGGATGACAATGCAGAAAATATCGCTACGGCTGAACGCTTGGGTTTTGCAGTATTGCACCTTACTCCTGATCGCTCCCTGGTGGAGGAACTGATAAACTATTAACCTGTGGGGCTCTCTTTTTAGTACCTTTAAATGACTGTTTTTCTGGATGCGTTTGTCGGTAAATTATATTTAACAGAGTATTTCAGAAAAAATGTTGCACAAGTTTAATACCTGAAGTTAAAAGCAAAGACAATAAAAAATTATTATAACCCAAAGAACCTGAATCATGAACAAGAAGAAAGTGATCATTATGTTATTATCCGGAATGCTTGCTGTTGCAGGTACCAATTTAATAAAAGCACAGAATCTTGTATTACCTCTTTGGCCTGATGGTGTACCGGGGTCGATTTCTAACAGCAATGTAAAGGAGGATACGCTTTACCGTTCAGGGGCATTGCCCCGGATACAGCATGTAACAGATCCCAATATCTCTGTATATTTTCCGGACAAAAAAGTAGCCACCGGAGCTGCTGTAGTTATCTGTCCCGGTGGCGGCTATAGTATACTGGCCTTCGACCATGAGGGACAAACCATTGCCAAATGGCTGAACACTATAGGAATTACTGGCATTGTGCTGAAATATCGTTTACCTGATGATGCCATCATGAAGGACAAGGCTGTTGGCCCTTTGCAGGATGTACAGCGTGCTATCCGAATGGTAAGAAAACATGCAGGTGAATGGGGAATTGATACAAATAAAGTGGGCGTGATGGGTTTCTCTGCCGGAGGACACCTTGCCGGTTCGGCCTCTACCTTATACAATGATAGGGTATACAATGCTGATGAAAGCATCAGTGCCAGACCCGACTTTTCACTGCTAATCTACGGAGTACTTTCCATGCAGAAAGACATTACCCATATGGGTAGCCGTGTGAATTTGCTGGGAGATGATCCAACCCAGCAAATGGTGGATAAGTTTTCCGCTGAAAAACAGGTAACCGATGATACACCGCCGGCCTTTATTGTGCATTCTGAGGATGATCCTGCTGTACCTGTTGAGAACAGTATCTT
>DASQZP010000150.1:0-2915 GCA_035638655.1 Bacteroidales bacterium | reverse complement strand
AGGAGCCCTGGTCGGTGGCATAAACATCGGTTCTTGGTTTGGAACGACCCTTTGTATACACAATCAGTTTTCCTCCTTTCAGAAACTGGTCGGCAATATTGGTAGCAGCATCCATATAACCGCCTCCGTTTCCGCGCAGGTCCACGATGAGTTTATTCATGTTTTTGGCATGAAGTTTCTGAACAGCTTTCTGAAATTCCTGCAAAGTAGTGCGACCAAAAGAGTTAATTTTGACATAACCGATTTCAGGGGCAACCATATATGAAACATCCACGCTGTAAAGCGGAATATCATCACGAACGATCTCAAATTCGAGTGGGGTTGGTTCGCCCCGGCGGGCAATGGTTACATTCACTTTTGTTCCTCTCTCGCCTTTAAGCATCTTTACTATATCTTCACTGGGCATATTGACACCGGCTACAACACTGTCATTCACTCTGATAATCCTGTCGCCGGCTTTTATCCCCACTAATTCCGAAGGCCCGTTTGGAACGGTATTAATAATGGTTACGGTATCATCCTGCATGTTAAACATTACACCGATGCCACTAAAATTCCCCTGCAGCGGTTCATTTACTTCTTCAAGATCTTTGGCAGGAATATACATGGAATGTGGATCCAGGTCCTTTAGCATCGCAGGAATAGCATCATCTACCAGTTGCTTCCGGTCGACAGTATCCACATATTCCTGCTCAATGTAATTAAGCACCGTGGTGAGTTTATCCGTTCTTGGATAAATAAGGAAACGGTTGTCTCCCTGGTTATTATTATTAAGCTTCAGGCCTACCAGTATGCCGGCTGCCAGTACAAGAGCCAGTATAACCGGAAGATATATTTTGATTTTTTTGTTGCCACTATTCATGATGATCAAATTTTAATATGTACTATTTCGATGCCGGCTCTTTCAAGCAATTTTAAACCGTCATCCTGATGATATTTTTCTGAAAAAACCACACGTCTGATCCCTGATTGAATGATCAGTTTAGAACATTCCATACAGGGTGAGGTAGTCACATAGAGTGTTGCTCCTTCGCTGCTGTTGTTTGATTTGGCTACTTTTGTGATAGCATTTGCTTCAGCATGAAGCACATAGGGTTTTGTGATGTTGTTCTCGTCTTCGCAGTTATTTTCAAACCCCGATGGAGTTCCGTTGTAACCGTCGGAGATAATCATTTTTCCTTTCACAATAAGGGCTCCAACCTGACGGCGTTTACAGTAGGAATTGCCGCCCCAGATTTTAGCCATTTCAAGATAACGACGATCAAACTGAGGCTGTTTTTCCATATAAGGCGTTATATTTTCATGCTCGCCCATGAGTATATTTATAAAAAAACCCTCGTAATTGAGGGTTTTAGTTGTTGTACCCAGGGCCGGGATCGAACCGGCACGGTATTGCTACCACTGGTGTTTGAGACCAGCGCGTCTACCAATTCCGCCACCTGGGCATATCTTCAATGAACTTATCGAAGTGCGAAGATACAGAATAGTTTTTTTTTCAACAAAAAAATAATTGCTAATTAGAGTCTGTCAATTAAAGTTAAGTGTCCGGATCAAAATGTTCGGGAACAAAGCCTGTCCCGTTCTAAACGGGAGCGTGCAAAAATATTATTCGTGGAATTTATTGCCAGGTTTCATTGTCGGATCAAAGAATCATCAATAACCGAATCTTTCAGGGGGCAATAATGAAATCAATGATACTGATAACAATAAGTGGGATAAACATAATAAAAAACACAGGTGGGATTAGCAGGAAAATGAGTAGTTTTTGCATTTTTTTCACAGTAGTAGGTTATTGGTTTCCTTTTTTACAACGGTAAAAATTGACTTTTAGTATGCCAATATCCTTCCTCAAATCAAGAAAATATAGATTTTACAATTAAATCATCTGTTACAGATAATAATAATAGCCTGTTCAAATGTGCAATTTTTAGTTTAACTAAATATTGTATTATAGTCCTAAAGCATTAATCCCTGCGCGCAGCCCCCTTCCCCATAAAGTGGGGCCTTCGCTCCGTTTTAGAAGGTAGTTTCGGCTAATAATGCGGGCTGACCCCTTTGGGGATTAAGGGGCAGTGGGTTGGATTTCATGTTAACTTTTGGTTTAATATTTTAGATCTAAAACGCTGGATTAGGAACATAATCCGATAGTCATATATTATTATTGAATTGGCTGTTTAAATGATCATTTTTCATTTTAATGACGAAGCATTTTAGAACTGTCAGACACCTTATTAGCTTGTTGAGTAAAATATATTACCTTTTTTAGGTTACCAGTCAGATATAAATACCATTGAAGGTGTCTGACAGTTTGTATGAACCAATATGGTTATGTGGAATGGATCCCTAATTTGGTATAAAATTTTGTAATATTGTGCTAAATTAGTTTATGCATATTAAGTACAACCATTTGATAACTAAACTGTTTAAATGGTATATGATGATATTAGGCTGATGAATTTTAAAGTAATAATAATAATCAAAGCCGGAAGATGTTTTATTCTATAGGAAAAATTTTCTTATTCATCAGGATGAAACATTTTTTCACTAAATCTGTAAATCGTTTTTAAGCGAAGTAGTGTGAAGAGTTTTTTGCAAAAACATATGGCAGGCATTCTGGGAACGGTTTCCTTTCACCTGGTGTTGCTGATTGTCTTTTTTTTATTTAAAATCAAGACTACAGCACCGGAACAGGAGACAGGAATTCTTGTGCAGTTTCAGGATATTAAGCAGGTTGAACAAGAGAAGCCGGAAAAAAAGGAGGAAAAGAAACTGGATAAGCAATACGAGAGAATTGCACGTAGCAACATTGGAGTAAATGTGGCCAACAAGCTTGAAAAAGAGATTAATACCAAAGCCTATGAAAGCCAGTTAAAGCAGGAGTTGTATAATCAGCGGCCTGAGGACCGGACCCGGGA
>DASQZP010000149.1:0-9271 GCA_035638655.1 Bacteroidales bacterium | reverse complement strand
AGCAAATTTTCACAAGAACAACATGCTTCGCCTTTTCAACTGGGCTGGAGAAAATTCTCAATGAATATTCTTTCCATGTTCGGACTTGTTGTGATAATTATTGCACTTTTTCTGGGTATTTTGGGATATCTTATCACACCGGATGAAAGTCCTTTTGCGAATCGACAATATTTGGAGCTTACAACTAAAAAACCTGGCTTTTCAGTGCTGATGCTCAAGGTGCGTCTCAATGAGCCTTCGCATAAGCATAACTTCATTTCACGGATGCTGTTTGGCCAGCGGCCCGATTACCGGAATGTACCGGTTGATTCAATCGGATTTGCCGGTGACATGGTTGAAGCATATGGTTATTCGGGTGAAAAAAGCGATGCCCTCTTTCTGAATACATTTAATCTTGCCGATGTGTTATACGCCCTCAATCCGGATGCAAATATTAAAAGTGATGGCCAGTTTGTGAGTTTTACTACGCTGGATGGACGAAAACTTTCACTACCGGTGAGTGAAATGAGGATGAGGGTAATGAAAAACAACCTGGTGAAAAAAGTATTTCTGTTGGGAACCGATCGCTTTGGAAGGGATTTGTTGAGCCGTTTGGTGATTGGAGCAAGGGTCTCGCTTTCGGTAGGTTTTATTGCCGTTTTTATTTCTTTGCTGATCGGTCTGACTTTGGGTGCGGTCGCGGGTTATTTCAGAGGCTGGGTTGATGAGTTTATTATGTGGCTGATAAACGTTGTCTGGTCTATTCCTACTTTATTACTTGTTATTGCCATCACCCTGGTGCTGGGAAAAGGCTTCTGGCAGGTTTTTGTGGCTGTTGGACTAACCATGTGGGTAGAAGTGGCCAGGGTGGTGCGGGGGCAGGTACTGGCTGTCAGGGAAAAAGAATTTGTTGAAGCCGACCGTGCTTTGGGCTTTTCTTCCGGAAGGATTATTTTTTGGCATATCCTTCCAAATGTTTTTGCTCCTGTTATTATAATTTCAGCTGCAAATTTTGCCTCTGCCATACTGATGGAAGCCGGCCTCAGCTTTCTGGGCATCGGAGTGCAACCTCCCGTTCCTTCATGGGGTACTATGATTAAGGATCATTATGGATATATCATTGTTGATAAAGCTTATCTGGCCATTCTGCCCGGACTGGCTATTATGATCATGGTACTCGCTTTTACCCTGGTTGGGAATGGATTAAGAGATGCCCTCGATATTAAAACAGATTCCTGAGTATGAAAATGAAAAACCCGGAAATTAAGATAACCGGGTTTTTCATTTGTTAATGGATATAATTTATAAAAATTATTCAATCGAAATAACCTTTTTGGTAAAGGTTTTGTCGCCCAATTTGATACGCAGATAATAAGTGCCGTTACCAGCCTCAATATCATTGCTGCTAATGGTGTATGTATGATAACCTGCTGTTTGAGATTCATTGTCTAAATAAGTTCTTATCTTTTTGCCTGCCATATCATACAATTCAATACTAACCTCTCCTGCTGTATTAAGTGAATAGTCTACATGTAATTCCCTGATAAAAGGATTCGGATAAACGCTTAACTCATCTCCATGCAAATTAAGTTCATTTAATTTCTCATCAGTTGCATTCATTAATGAAGCAGCATGCGTGAAAAAAGCTGTTTTAATTATATTTGATTGATTTGGAGTATCCTGTCTGATAATGACAAGAACGGGATAACGCACATTCTCCACATACCAGCGAAAGGTTGTAGTGCTTACCCAGGAATTACTGCCATAGAGGTTTTTCCTAACTGTTTTAACCCGAAGTGTATTATTCAGTTCAACACCGCCGGGCAATAACAGTTTACCATAGCCATCGGCTGAAACTGAATATTTTCCCTGAATATTACGGGTTACGCTTCCACTTTTCAGGGTTCCTGAAAAGTCTCCCTTATAGCTATCACCAAATGAAAAAGGATACTTCATTTTCACGAATGGTTTCTCGTAAGAAATGACCATGTTATTTTTTGTAATCAAACCATATTGTTCCAGCGCATTTTCATCTGCCCTGAAGAAAAATTTATTACCGTATTCTTCAATAACAGTATTTGCCCGGGGAATATCTCCGCCACTTTTCAGGTAAACAGCATTGAGCATGTGACTGGTCAGTGAACTTTGTTTTTCATCAGAGGTTAGTCGGGAGAAATCCCATGTTTGTACAGCTCCTGCAGGGCCCTGATCAACCAGTTTGGTTAATGTATAATCGTGTGCATCACCAGCCAGAATACCATGTGTCTTGTAAGTAAGGCTAAATTGGGCATTACCGGCAGCAAACAAAAATACAAGTACGAATAATAAGTAAAGTTTTTTCATATGAATGGGATTTATAAATTCAACATTTTTTAGTGATTACGATGGTTTTTTGTTTTGTTATATATTACTTACGGAAAAATACCTTACCAGGTTTAATTTTTTAACTGTAATCAACAGAATAAATTTACAAAAAAACTCACGAAGAATCAATTCCTGCATTTCTTTTTATATTGTGTTTTAAAAAGGTCTTCAACACGCTTTGTAAAGAAATAAAACGTATACCGTTTCTTTGCTCACCACTTCAATGTACGCCTTGTTTCGAACATTTTGATCCAGACAATTGACTTTATTGACAGACTCTAAATAGTATAAAAAAACCCGGGATGCAATTCCCCGGGTAGTATTTTACAGATACCTGTTATGTTTGGTAAGCGAATGATTTAATTTCCCATTTCCGAAATAAACTTGATTCTCATAAGCCTGATATCCTCTTCATTATATTCATCTTCACCAAGCTCAGAGAGTGCATCATCGATGGATTCTGTCTCAGCCTCTTCTCTGAAATAGTCGAATACTTCCTGCTGGTGTTCCTCATCCATTACTTCGTTTATATAATAATCAATATTGATCCTGGTACCCGAATTGACAATTGCTTCTATTTCCTTGAGCATGTCGTTCATTTCCAGGTTTTTGGCTTCAGCAATATCTTCCAGGGAGATTTTTCTGTCAATACTCTGGATGATATACACTTTCAGTCCTGATTTATTAACGATTGATTTCACGACCATATCCTGGGGTCTGATTATTTCTTTTTCATCCACATAAGCCTTGATAAGCTCAATGAATTCTTTTCCGTAACGATGAGCTTTTCCGGAACCAACACCGACAATATTCTGAAGTTCTTCCATTGTAACAGGATATTGGATTGCCATATCCTCGAGAGAGGGATCCTGAAAAATTACGAAAGGAGGAATCTTTTTTTGCTTTGATATTCGTTTTCTCAGGTCTTTAAGTATATTAAAGAGTTCTATGTCAACCGCACTGGTTTTCCCACCTCCCGCATTTTCCTGCAATTCCTCTGTATTCTCATAATCATGATTTCTGGTGAGCATAAAAGAATGAGGCTTTTTGAGAAATTCGTGTCCTGCCTTGCTCAGCCTGAGAAGGCCGTAATTTTCAATATCCTTTATAAGGAAGCGTGCAATAAGAGATTGTCTGATAACAGCGTTCCAGAATTTTATATCATGTTCACCTCCGGAGCCAAATATTTCCAGTTTATGATGCCCGTAAGATTTTATAGCAGAAGTCTGGTTTCCTGCAAGCAGATCGGCAATATAGTCAGCTTTGAATCTTTCTTTTACTTCCAGAATGGCTTCTAACGCCTGCACAACATAATCCATGCCCTCAAATTGTTCTTTGGGATGGAGACAGTTGTCACAATTGCCGCAATTTTCAACTTCATAAACTTCCCCAAAGTAATGAAGCAGCTGTTTTCTCCGGCACACTGATGATTCAGCATAGGAAACTGTTTCCAGCAGCAATTGTTTGCCAATTTCCTGTTCGGCTACAGGTTTACCCTGCATAAATTTTTCAAGTTTCTGAATGTCTTTATAGCGGTAGAAAGTGATACACCTGCCTTCTCCGCCATCGCGGCCGGCTCTCCCTGTTTCCTGGTAATAACCTTCCAGGCTTTTGGGTATGTCGTAATGGATGACGAAACGCACATCCGGTTTGTCGATACCCATTCCAAAAGCAATAGTTGCAACGATCACATCTGCCTCTTCCATCAGGAACTTATCCTGGTTACCTGTACGGGTAGCAGAATCCATCCCCGCGTGATAGGGGAGTGCCCGTATTCCGTTTACCTGCAAGGTTTCAGCCAGTTCCTCCACCTTTTTACGACTCAGGCAGTATATTATTGCCGATTTCCCTGAGTTGGCTTTCAATAGCTTAATGATTTCTTTAGTAGCACTTACTTTCGGACGCACTTCGTAATACAGGTTGGCCCTGTTGAAAGAAGATTTGAATACATTGGCATCAAGCATCGACAGGTTCTTTTGAATATCGTGCTGTACCTTAGGTGTTGCGGTAGCGGTAAGTGCAATCAGGGGGGCTTTCCCTATCTCATTAATAATCGGTCTGATACGCCTGTATTCAGGTCTGAAATCATGACCCCATTCTGATATACAATGAGCCTCATCAATTGCATAAAAAGAAATCTTAATCTGTTTCAGAAAATTAACATTTTCTTCTTTTGTTAGTGACTCAGGAGCCACATATAATAATTTAGTTTTACCATCGAGAATGTCTTGCTTTACCTGGTTAATAGCAGTTTTGGTGAGTGAAGAATTCATAAAATGCGCCACGCCATCATCAGCACTGAAACTTCGCATGGCATCAACCTGGTTCTTCATAAGTGCAATTAAAGGAGAGATAATAATAGCTGTACCTTCAAGCATCAGAGAAGGCAACTGGTAACAAAGTGATTTACCTCCACCTGTAGGCATCAATACGAAGGTATCTCTTTCGGCAAGTACATTACGAATAATTTCTTCCTGATTCCCTTTAAAAGTATCGAATCCAAAGTGTTTCTTAAGGTTTTCAAGTAAGATTTTATCTGTTGTAGCAATCATTGAACTGAATATATTTCGATTTTGAATAAAGTTACTGATATAATAATTTATTAATAACGGATTTTTTTACATAAAAGTTCTAAATTATATAACTAATGTCTAAAAAAACCTGATAAGTGTCCTGTTGAGAAAAAGATATTTTCATAACTGTTTATAAAAAGCTGATCATTTTTAAAATTATAATACATTTGTACACCTGAAATCAATTTATGTGTATCTCATTGTATTTTGGGCCAATGGCATACACAGATTGTCAATACAGGCTGAGCAGATTTTAGTTTTAGGTTTTTATCCTTCAGAAAAGGAATTGGCTTATCTGTGAAATGCTTGTGATTCTGACTGGTTGCCAGACAGGTAATTTTTGCCAATAATAAGTGATACAAAATTAGAGGGTCGCTCGTTATTATTTTTAAATGTACTGTTTTTTTTAAATATATCCACAAGTAACTGATAAATTATGACCAAAGAAAATTCAGAAGATATGTCTTTTCTCGAACATCTTGAAGAATTGAGGTGGCACCTGATACGATCAATGATAGCAATCATTGTTTTTGCTGTGCTGGCATTTCTGTTCCATAATTTTATTTTTGATTCCATCATAATTGCTCCTAAAAGTCCTGATTTTTTTACAAACAGAATGTTGTGCGCGCTGGGTAAAATTGTACATGTTGATGCATTGTGCATTAATTCCCACCCTTTTCAGCTTATCAATATAAACATGTCGGGACAGTTCACCACCCATATCATGGTATCAATTTTTGCCGGATTCATCATTGCTTTTCCCTATATTTTTTACGAGTTTTGGCGTTTTCTGGCTCCGGCGCTTTACTCAAATGAGAGAAAATACACTAGTGGTGCTGTATTTTTCAGCAGTCTGCTGTTTTTACTGGGTGTTGTTTTCGGCTATTTTATCATCACTCCGCTTTCAGTGCATTTTCTGGGTTCCTATACGGTTAGTGAACAGGTGACCAACCAAATAAATCTAACTTCCTATATTTCAACAGTAGCGTCAGTGGTACTGGCCAGCGGCATTATTTTTGAGCTGCCCATGCTGGTACTTTTTTTATCAAAAATCGGATTGATTACTCCGGCTTTTCTTAAAAAATACAGACGTCATGCATTTATAGTAATCCTGGTTGTATCTGCCGTGATTACACCTCCTGATATTTTTAGCCAGATTCTCGTTACATTACCATTAGTCGGGCTTTATGAAGTTAGCATTGGTATATCAGCCCGCATTGTGCGCAAACAGAAGCTGAAAGACGAACAGGAGGAAGAAGAAACAGATGATGTAGATAAATTTGGGATTTAATTACCTGCAGCAACGTCACGTGATGGCAGAGAATTATTAATCTGAATTGCTTACTTTTACATTTGTGCTAAAATTTTTGAAGAGTATATTATGAGACTGAGTACGACGAATCTGGTAAAAAAATATCGCAAAAGAACTGTAGTAAAAGGTGTATCCATTGATGTCAAACAGGGTGAAATTGTTGGTTTGCTCGGTCCTAACGGAGCCGGTAAAACCACCTCATTTTATATGATTGTGGGGTTGATTACACCAAATGAAGGACGAATTTTTCTTGATGATCTTGATATTACCCGCGAACCGGTTTACCGCCGGGCTCAGCGGGGAATTGGTTACCTGGCCCAGGAAGCTTCAGTTTTCAGGCAATTGAGCGTCGAGGATAATATCAAAGCTGTGCTTGAAATGTCTCGTTATGATAAGCAGGAACAAAAAGAGAGGACTGAAATGTTGCTCAATGAATTTGGACTGCAGAAGATAAGGAAGAGTTTGGGAGTGCAGCTTTCAGGAGGAGAGCGGCGCAGGACTGAAATTGCCCGGGCCCTGGCCATCAATCCTAAATTCATTTTACTGGATGAGCCCTTTGCCGGTGTGGATCCAATTGCAGTTGAAGACATTCAGGAAATCGTTGCCAAATTGAGAGATAAGAATATCGGTATCCTTATTACAGACCACAATGTTCATGAAACACTTTCTATTACTGATCGTGCCTATCTGCTGTTTGAAGGTGCTATTCTGAAATCGGGTACTGCATCCGAACTGGCAGAGGATGAACAGGTAAGAAGGGTTTATCTCGGCAAGAATTTTGAATTGCGAAACTTTAAGTAAAGCCTCCGGAAAGGAGGCTTTAATCAAATCAAATCATCATGAAATTTCAATCTTTTTGGGTGGCTTAACCCTGGCTTCCTCTTTTTTGGGTATCGTTATCTGCAAAATACCTTCTTTATGAGTAGCCTTGATCTGGTCAGCATTTACAGAGTCTGGCAGTGTGAATGTTCTTTTAAAGCTGGTATAACCAAACTCCCTGCGTACGTAATTGTCTTCTTCTTCTTTCACCTTGTTTTCTTTTTCAGCAGAAATTGAAAGCATATTGTTGTCAATGTCAATCTTGAAATCTTTTTTGTCCAGTCCCGGGGCAGCCACTTCTATTCTGAAATCATCCTTACCTTCAACAATATTTACCGCCGGCGTGTTTATTCCGGTTCTGGTTTCAAAAAAGTTGTTCAGCAAATCTGTGCCGAAAAATTCATCTACAAATGAAGGAAATATTGATCTTAATTCTCTTGATGGTAACATAGTTCAATCCTCCCGTTTTTTAAATTAGACTTAAATGTTCTGTACCCGGAATTATTCAATTTCCATACCATTACATTTTCGGGTTTATTAACCGTCAAAAAGTCATAAACACCTAATAGATAGTGACATAAAGACATAAATTGTGTTGACAGACAGGAAGTTTTGTCCGGAAAATTAATGTAATTTTTTACATTATTTTTATTTTGCCCTGGGGATTGTAAAATAAAAAATTGTACCCTTGTCGGGTTCACTTTCTGCCCAAATATTTCCTTTGTGATAATCTACAAAGTCTTTGCAGAGAATTAAACCAATTCCCGTTCCTTTTTCACCTTCAGTACCTGTATTAGAAGTTGACTTATCCAAATCAAACAAAGATTTTACTTCCTCCTTTGACATACCAATGCCGATATCTTTTACTGAAAAAATGACATATTCAGCATTATAGACTGCCGCTTTTAGCGAGATTTTACTATTAGAATTACTAAATTTGGCAGAGTTCATTAAAAGATTTCTGAGAATTGTTGTCAGCATATTTATGTCGGCAAAAATCTGAATTCCTTCTGCTTCATTGCTGGTAACAATCTCAATTTCCTTTTTTCGGGCGAAGTTTTTTGCCCCTGGTACAACTATTTCAAAAACTTCATTAATGTCAGCTATTACCGGATTGAACTGGAGGGTGCCGTTCTGGCTTCTAGACCACTGGAGCAGGTTTTCGAGCAGGTTATAAGCTGACTGGCTGGATTCCCTATATCAATACCCCATGTCCCGCACCAGATATTGCCGTCTCTGTCTTCGAAAAGGCTGTAGACAACATTGATGGTTAATGAGTTGGTATCCTGATCGTCAGCAAAAAAATTGTTAAAGGTGTAGCCATTGTACCGGTTCAGCCCGTCATAAGTTCCTATCCAGATATAACCTTCTGAATCCTGCATCATACAAAGAATATGACCCTGCGAAAGGCCATCTTTTGAGGTAATGTGCTGAAAACGTATGCTGTTGTTCCGGCAATATAAATTGCCTGAAAAAAGCAACAGGAATATGGAAAAAAAATATCGAACCATGCTCCAAATTATGCCTCCTCCGCTACAGAAGGAAGGTATGCCCTGAGGTTTTTCGGGAAAAGTAAAGTTAGTTGTTGAATAAAATATTTCTGTATTATTTGAACTGCAAATCTTCTTCTTTTTGAGAAATTCAACAGGTTAAAAATTCTATTGTGAAAATATTGATTTATTTGTACAAAACAAAGGGGAGAATGTCCCCTGTTTGAATAATTTATATGACTATCGGATTATATCCCTAATTTTGTTTTTAGATATAAAATATTAAACCAAGAGTTAACATGAAATCCAACCCACTGCCCCTTGATCCCCTAAAGGGGTGCTCACACACAGGTTTTATTAAATCCAAATTAGTTTCTTATTTGCGCGCGGAATCCCCTTTAGGGGAAATAGGGGCCGAGCAATGGAAATTAATGTTAATGTTTTTAGGAACATAATACGATACTCATCATTTATTATCTCCTTTGAGTTTATTCAGTTCAGAAGATAGCCGGTCCACTTTTTTCTGCAACTCTGTTTCCCTTCGTGCTGATTGTTCCTGAGTTGCCCTTAACTCTTCCATGTTTTGTCTCATTTCTTCTTCCTGAGCCGACATTTCTTCAGCCTGTTGCTGCGACTGTTCAAGCAGCATGGTTGTCTGGATATTTATCTTGACAGTTGAAATAGTTGATGCAATACTTTCGCCGATTTTCTCAACAAAATCGATCTGGTATGGT
>DASQZP010000148.1:0-6526 GCA_035638655.1 Bacteroidales bacterium | reverse complement strand
CTTCATTCTCCTCATTTCAAATGAATGCACCTTATTCAAATCAGTACTGAAGCGAAGCTGAGCATACCCATTCAAGGAGGACTTTTTCCAGGCAATATCCTGTGTAAAACCAGGGCGAATAAGAAATATCAACAATGAAACCATTAAGAAAAACTTTGCTTCTGTTTTCATGCCAGTACCCCGAATATCATTTTAAAAGCTATCAGAAATAAAACGACGGCGTATATAACCTTAACCTGTTTTGATTTGGCTTTGCGGGTCATGTAGCGTCCGCCGAGTTGCGATCCGATAATTACAGCAATTACCACAATGGCAGTAAGACCCGAGTTCATATTTCCCTGTGATACATGACCCAGGTATCCTGAAAAAGAAGAGAAAGTAACAACAAATGCAGTTGTTGCAGCAGCCTCTTTTGTTTTATAGCCCATCATCATCAGGATGGGAGCAATAATGAAACCACCTCCCAATCCGAGCATGCCGCCAATGAAACCAGCAAAACCACCAACAAAGAAACCGATGATACTTCGTTTCTTCATTGACATCATCCTGTCAGGTTCGGGCAATCTGGAGGCCCAGAGCGTGCGCAGGGCAGCTGCTACCACCATGGCAGCGAACAATATTTTCAGTACCTGAACCGGTACCTTATCACTGGTCATTGCGCCAATTGGAGATGCAATCAACGCTGTTACAGCCATAACTGCTCCGCCTCTCCAGTCTACAAGCCTCTTGCGCGCAAAAGGGATAAGCACCAGCAGGGTATTAAGTCCGTTGAGCAACAATCCCAGCGGGATTGCCACTGACACCATATCGAAACCAGCCCAGTTCAAAACCGGGACATAGACCATGCCTCCGCCAAGTCCAAGCATGGCAAATACGAAGGAGGCGATGGCGATAATGAAGAAAATTATAGTATAAATCATAAATTAATAAATATAGTGAGTATTTACTTACTTGTGATATAAAAAAATTATTTAGTTAATATTTTCAGGAGCAGTTGCATCATGCGGTGACAGAAATTATCAATATGGAATTCGCCCCCGTTCAGGATCAGTTCAATATTGAGTGATACCGGGATACCCATATACAACATGGCTACATTTTCGACGGGGACTGATTCATCCCAGTTCCCCAGGGCAATACCGTCAAGAATGATCTTGCTTACCAGTTGTTTCTGGTTGTTAAATATTTTCAGCAGACTATTTTTTAATGTAATATCATTATTATGGGAGGCCTCTGAAAACATCAGCATGGTGATACCTTTATTCTTAATAAGGTATTTAACAGTCTGACACAAGAACTGGTTCAGTCGTTCCTGCGGATCCTTGGAAGCCGTAGCAATAATCCTGAGGGAACCGATAAAATCGCGCTGCACATCCGTTAAAATCGACATGATAATATCCTGTTTGGTAGCAAAATGGCGAAAAATGGCGCCTTCACTCATGCCAATACGAGATGCCAGATTGCGTGTTGACAAATGTTTTAGTCCGTCTGTATATATTATATCCAGTACAGCCTTTTTTATTTGTTCCTGTCGTATTTCAGTACTTTGTTTTTCCATTATGTAAGTAATTGCTTACAAAGGTAATTTATTTGTTTTGAATTGGCCAAACAATTTTATTTTTTTTTATAAATTTCCAGAAAACACTCATACATAATCATTGGTGTCCGGTTAAATTTTTCATAAAAGCTTGAATCCTAAAACACATCAGTCTTACAAGATACATACATTATCTAACCTAACTTTTTTATGTCCTCGAGCCGGACGGGCTTTTACTTTTCTCCTTGATGAGAAAAGTAAACCAAAGAATCAAGCCAAAATAATCACCGGCCTTTACCCACAGGGCCTACAAGCCCGCGGCGATTTTGGCTGGCCGACCCGCCCTTCTAATAAGCATTTTTGTAAATGATAAACATTTTACAAAAAATAAACCCACATTAATAGCACTTTAATGAAAGTTTTAGTATTATTCATTCCCGATAGTCATATTTCTATTTATATTATTTGGAATAGCTAAAGTCAGAAAAGTGATTAGTTAAATACTCCAAAATAATTTGTAAGTATGTAATACATTCCCACAGCAATAAAAATCACAGAAATAATTCGTCTGAACCAGTGTTCAAAAGATTTGATACGATTATACCACTTCCCCACTCCGGAAACAGTATAAGCCAGTAACCAGGCAAAAATGATGACAGGTATGCCTGTTGCTACTGCAAAAATTACCGGGAGATACAAACCGGAGGCGCTGCCGATGGTCATTGGGATCAGCATTCCGAAATAGAGGACTCCGCTGTAGGGACAGAAAGCCAGGGCAAACACAATGCCAAGCAGGAGAACATCAAGATAGCTGTGGGTGCCCTTTTCTTCAAAATGCTGCCCAAGCTTACCCAGTCCGGGAAATTTCATTTTTAAAATATCAAGCATAAACAAGCCTATCAATACCAACAGAGGTCCGATAAACTTTTCTCCGTAGCGCTGAAATAAACCTGACAGGGCAAACTGATCGGCGCCAAGGAAAATAATAATGGCAAGCAGGGTATAGGCAACAGCCCTGCCCAACGTATACACCAGCCCATTTACAAACACCCTGTTCCTGTTCCCGAGGTCTTTGCCAATAAAACCAATAGCCGTTATATTGGTAGCCAGCGGGCACGGACTGATTGCTGTCATCAGTCCGAGGAGCAGTGCGGTAATGAATGGAAGAGAACTGTTATCCAATAGCCTGGCCAGTAGTTCTTCCATAATTAAAGCAAGGGTTGAATATTGGCATTCAGGATTTGTTTGAATTTTTCAGGATTGGTGCGGGCATACATGAAACCTTCATTGGTTAGGTTTATTATTTTGTCTCCCTTGACGATCAAAAGTGTCTGGCCGGATATGTCCAGCTCTTTGCCCCTTAATTCTCCGGATTTTTCATCAAGATTGTAAGCAGCAAATGCAACCTTGTCGCCGAAAAGCTCCTTTATGCCATTCTTTGTTACAGACTCAACCGCCCGGCAAGTGGCACAACGGGCGTTAAAATGGAAGTAATAAACACTTACGTGAGTCGCGTTATTTTTCACTTGTGTATTACTTTGAGAAGACTGAACAAACATCTGTGATCCGGCGAAAAAAGCCAGCATTGCAATTAATATTATTTTCTTTTTCATAGGCGATTGGTAAATACCTCCCCGATCAGGGGATCCGGAGGACTATTGGTTACTGGTTAATAATTTGATTAAATCTTTAACTGACGGAACTTTTCCACTTACCAATATCTTGTCATTCATCACCAGGGCAGGTGTCGTCATCACCCCGAATTCCATAATCTTCATAATATCTTCCACTTTGGAAACCAAAGCATTTAATTTTGCTTCCCTTACAGCTTCATTGGTGGCCTTTTCGAGAGCCCTGCATTTGGGACAGCCTGTACCCAGGATCTTAATATCCAGGGAAACTGGTTTTAAATCTTGTACATTCATTCAATTAATCAGTTTGTTCGTTCTTCGTAAAAACACGAACAAATATAAAAAAATTTTAAATCAAACTTATCCGGCAACAAATAAAATTTAATTCATAAACCATGTTACAGGACAGGAAAAGCTAAAGGTCAAATAATTTTACCCAACGAGGATATGTGAAGCAGATAAATAATACTTTTACATTATAGAAAATTTGAAGAACATTAAATTAATAACAAAATGAAAAAAGAAATCTTTAATGTCGTACTGGTCATTCTGATGGCTGGCATGGCAGCCTGTACAGGAAACAGTAAAAAAGCTGCACAAAATAAACAGGATAGCCAAAGAGAGCAGAGTGCAGATCATTGGTTTACGTCCGGAGAATGGCTTAACGGCTGGCAGGTTACACCGGATTCCACTATTAATCAGCAAGCGCTCCAGGCAGCTTACACGAAACATCCCGAGAGATGGAAGAAAGCCATTGCCTTTATGCGTGATTCAGACCTGGTGAACATGGAAGCCAAAAGATATGATCTGATAGGTGACACCTTGTTTGCATCAGTAAGTGATTACATGACGAAGAATCCGGACAGCGCCCATTATGAAGCCCACCGTAAATATATTGACATACAATATGTAGCAGCAGGAAAAGAGCTGATCGGAGTGTCGCCGTTGGCTGACACCACCCAAACATTTCAGCCTTATAACCCGGTAAAAGACATTGGTTTTTATGCAGTCAGTCCGGTAGTAAACCACGAAGCCACACCTGGAAAACTGTTTATATTCTTCCCAACAGATGCGCACAGGCCCGGTTTGAGGGATGGAGAAAGCGCCCCGGTACGAAAAGTAGTGATCAAAGTAGCGGTAGACTGATTTATATTTTTTTGCAGTGGTTATATAAGCAAACTCCCTGACTTTTGAGATCCGGAATCCGTAATACTGATAAAAACGTTCGGGGAACTTTGCTCCTGCCCTGTCATAGGAATATTCACAATATTAAGAACATACATTGAAAAAAGATTTTTTTGGCTCAAGTTTTGCGAAAATATTTTGCTTTTGATAATGGATTTTTTACTTTTGTGCTGCTTTTGTCAGGTAGAGGTGTGAGTGGTAATATTTCGAAAAACAGAAAGCGTTACCTGACAAAATTTTTGACATAAAGAGACAATCCGGGGGATTGTTCCATTAAGCGATACACCAGGTGAGGTGGGAGAGTGGCTTAATCCAGCAGTTTGCTAAACTGCCGTACTCGTAAGGGTACCGGGGGTTCGAATCCCCCCCTCACCGCGTACAAGTTTTAAGTTTTAAGACAAAAGTTTTAAGTTTTAAGTAGATAAAAGACAAAAGTTTTAAGTTAAAAAGTTCTTATAAGTGTTGGATTTTGAGAAACTGGAAGTGGTACTATTAGATGCTGAAGAAGTAGTAAGAATGATCAGTGGTTTGATAAGATCTTTGAAACGTACTTAAAATTGCTTATCTTTGCACTTCTTAAAACTTAATACTTTTAACTTTAAACTTAATACTTTAAACTTCAAACTCGCATCGGGGTATAGCACAGCCCGGTTAGTGTGCCTGCTTTGGGAGCAGGAGGTCGCAGGTTCGAATCCTGCTACCCCGACAAAACCAAAAGCCTTTCGCGAAAGCGGGAGGCTTTTTTGTTTTTGAAAAATGGGTATGAAAGCTTGCTTTCAAATATCCTTTTTTCAAAAACAAAAAACCATCGTGAGTTTGTGAGCGATGGATTTTGGTTTTAGTTCTCCCCCACCCAGGATCATGTAATAATCCTGCAATTCTATAAAGCTCTGCGTTCAAATAGTATAATCTTTATAATTGCAAATCATTTTTGAGTAAAGCGAACATGTATCCGACATTCTCGCACGGGAGAAAATCATCCTTGTGAACGAAAAGCTGTCTGCCGTTTATCGCATGACTAAACGGGATGCCTGAGATAGTAATGGAAATAACCTGACAACAGGCAGATAGTTGTATCAAATGCGATCTAATAATTACCTTGATCAAACAAATCATTTAATGAGAACACATTAAACCAAATACATATCCACTACTTCGTTCTTTTATAGACATCCGTGTGTTGAAATTCACAATGAAAAAGGCAAATTCTGTTGCAAGAGCTATAGTATGCCTAAAAATAAAACAATATTTTACCCATAGAACAATATTTAACACCTAAGTGGGCAATTTATAGGCTATCTATATGCCCCTATCCTTTTAGCTTTACAACAGCCTACAAATAGTAATTTATTTTTAGGTTCAGAAAATATACTAACGTAAAACTCTATCAAAATGAAAAAACACTTTACTTTTTTTAAATTAAATTGGATACGATCACTCTTATTCGTGAGTGCTTTTGTATTTGGACTGTTTTCGTCAAATTTATCTTTCGCTTTAGGACTACCTGATTCCATAGCCATTAACTGTGGTGGTAATGCCTACACTGCTGTTGACGGCACAGAATTTATTGCCGATAATTATTACACTGGCGGTGGCACATACAGTGCTAATGAAGTAATTTTAGGCACAGAGGATGATGTCTTATATAATTCAGAACGTAATGGTGAATTTAGTTATAATATTCCTGTACGTAATGGAAAGTATAATGTGACGTTAATGATTGCAGAGATTTATCATACCGATGCAAACAAACGTGTATTTAATGTCATACTTGAAGGTAATAAAGTATTAAGTGATTTTGATCCTGCTGCATTGGCAGGCAAGGATGTTCCGATAGACACAACATTCACCGTTACAGTATACGATGGTGAAATCAACATCTCAACTGAAAATATAACCGATAATGCTAAACTATCAGCGATCCGTATAGAAAAAAACCAGAATGTAGTGTGGAGGGAAGATTTTTCACTACCTGATGGGACTACTGTTAACAGCGGTGAAACAGCATGGACAGCAGTTCGTGGTAGTGGTATACTCGAGGTAGCCGATAGCATGCTGATCATAAATGATGCCGGCGATGTAGGCGTATTCACTACAGGAGATATTGACATTTCTTCCGCTCCTGCTATAGTAAGCCTTGACGTTGCCACAGTGAGTGGCATTGATGTTGGCC
>DASQZP010000147.1:0-6078 GCA_035638655.1 Bacteroidales bacterium | reverse complement strand
ATACTGGTAGTAGATTCCTTTTCTACAGACCAGACAAGTAAGATATGTGAGCGTTACAATGTACGGTTTCTGCAGCATGCCTTCGATGGACATATTCAGCAAAAAAACTGGGCAAGGGAACAGGCTTCCTATGATTATATCCTTTCAGTTGACGCAGACGAAGCACTTACTGCGCAGTTGAAACAGTCAATCCGTTCGGTTAAGGAAAACTGGACGCATGATGCTTACTATTTTAACAGATTGACTAATTATTGTGGCAAATGGATCAGACATACCAGCTGGTACCCTGCACGAAAACTCCGGCTCTGGGATCGCCGAAAAGGAGAATGGGGGGGGATTAATCCACATGATAAATTTATCCTTGAGAAAGGAGCTACCCATAAACAGTTGAAAGGTGATCTGCTGCATTATTCCTATTATAACATTCAGGAACATATTTTGCAGATTAATAAGTTTACTGATATATATGCAAAATCATATTTTGAGAAGGGGCAAACTGCCAACTATTTTAAAATAGTTGTACATCCTCTCTGGCGAGGTTTTCGTGATTATTTCCTGAAAGGAGGATTTCGGGACGGCTTTTACGGAATGGTGATCAGTGTTAATTCGGCACATGAAACATTCCTTAAATATGTTAAGCTGCGTAAACTTACTGAAGAAATACTGAGCCTGCCCCGCACAAAAATATGTTTTTTTAACAGCACTGTTGTATGGGGGGGAGGTGAAAAATGGCATTATGATATTGCTACCCGGCTTCATCAACGGGGATACGAAACGTTGGTGGTTACGAATAAAAAAAGTGAGCTGTATTACAGAATCAGGAAAACAAAACTTAAACTGTTTTCAATCAGGGTCTCAAATCTGAGTTTTTTAAGCTTTTATAAGGTATTTAAAATAGCCAGGATCCTTCGTAGAGAGAGAGTAAAAACAATTATTCTGAATCTTTCAGCTGATCTAAAGGTGGCTGGAATGGCTGCAAAACTGGCCGGAGTAGAGCACATTATTTACCGGAGAGGAAGTGCCATTCCTATTAGTGATGGTTTACTTAACAGGTTTCTGTTCAGGCATGTTGTTACCAGGATCATTGCAAACTCTGAAGAAACAATGAGAACCATTAACATGAATAATCCGAATATGTTTCAGCAGGACAGAATATCAGTTATTTACAACGGGATCAATATCAAAAAATTTGATGATCAGAAGTTCAGTAACCTTGTAGGACATAATAATGGTGAAGTGGTGATCGGGAATGCAGGACGACTGGTTAAGCAAAAAGGACAGAAATACCTGATTGATCTGGCGGTGATTTTAAGAAAGAAAAATGTGAATTTTAAAATTGTTATTGCGGGAGAGGGAAAACTTAGGGATGAACTCACTGCTTATGCCAGGGAAAATGGCGTAGAGGAGTTTATAGAATTTCTTGGTTTTGTCGAAAATATTAAGGCTTTCATGATGTCCATTGACATCTTCTGTTTGACATCGCTCTGGGAAGGTTTTGGTTATGTCATTGTTGAAGCCCTGGCCTGTAAGAAACCTGTTGTGGCTTTCAATGTAAGCAGTAATCCTGAGATTATTGAACATGAAAAAGACGGGTATCTGGTGGAAAACAAAGATGTTAAAACAATGGCGGACCGAATTGAATTACTGGCTTCCGATGATAAGTTGAGGGGACAGTTTGGAATACGGGGAAGGCAAAATGTTGAGAATATTTTTGATATTAACCGCACATTACAACAAGTTGAATCGCTTATAAACTCACTATAAATAAATCACAAGAAACAAATTCTTTTTCTTCCTGCTATCTGTTTCGTGAATTAATGTTTTAAATATTACTGGTATTAGCCTTGTTTACTATCCAAGATCGCTGATGCGCTCAAGTTTTGCCATGTCAAGGATTTTGATTTTTCTTCCGTCAATCGAAATAACTCCCTCACTGGCAAAGGTTGAAAGTGTCCTGATGGCATTTGAGGTGGTCATATTGGAAAGATTGGCAATGTCTTCCCGGGAAAGGTATACCTTAATAGTAGTATTGTCCTTTTCGAAACCATATGTATCCTTTAGAAAGATCAGGGATTCTGCAAGTCTTCCGCGAATATGTTTTTGTGTCAGGGTAACTGTCCGGTTAATAGTAAAGCCAAGTTCAACTGCAAATGATTTAATGATCTTTATAGCCAAATCACTGTTTTGGGTTATCAGACTGTACACTGTATCCTTATCCATGGTACAGATTATTGAATCCTCTATGGCTTCGGCAGAAGCACTGTGATATTCATCTGCAAAAAAGGCACGATAACCTATAAAACCAACAGGCTTTGCCATGCGGACAATCTGTTCCCTGCCGCCAACGCCTTCCTTAAATACTTTTACCTTGCCTTCGGATAAACAAATGAGGCCAGTGGGTTTATCTCCCTCTTTGAAAATATATTCGCCCTTTTTATAAAATGAACAAATGTGATTTTTACGAAGAATATCTTTCTGTTCTGGTGTTAATGCACTGAAAACTGATTTGGGATTTTCAATGCAATTGCTACAGTTAGCCAGCTTGTTATGATGCATAGTTGAGAGATTATGTTTTGCAACACTAAAATTATACAAAAAAAAATGAATTATCTCTGAAAAGCAGTTAATTTTTCTAAACTTAATAATTTCTGTAAAAACTTTTCTATGACAATTGTCATGCAGTTATATGCTGTATGTTTTTCTTAATGTAAATAACAATATAACAGTATGATATGAAATGTATGATCATTCGATTTTTTTTCTATAGTTTAAATTTTATTTGATATTTTTTTAATACTGATTTTATCTCAAATGATGCAAGTGGTTCAAAGCGAATGTATACAACCTTTTTTGTGACTTTAAAACAACAATGAATTGGTTTGTTGTATTAATTTTGATATACTTTGGATAAAATAAAAAAATCATTACTTTTGCATTCCAAAATTGCTGATAACAAAAAAATATAAAATACAAGAGCGATGAAAAGAACATTTCAACCATCAAACCGGAAGAGGAGAAATAAACACGGATTCAGGGAAAGAATGTCGACTCCCAATGGCAGAAAAGTATTGGCCGCACGCAGGGCTAAAGGCCGGAAAAGATTAACTGTCAGCGAATCTATCAGGACAAAATAATTTTTTTTTTGACTTTTTTTTAAGGGGAACTTTTATGAGTTGCCCTTTTTTTGTTCCCGGTGTAATCTGATTATCTATAAATTATAAAAGCCGTCATGTTCACGACATGACGGCTTTTTTCTGAATAGGATTCTGTTTTCTTCTTATTTCTTCAGGTATTTATCCAGCCAGCTGAAAAATTCCCGTTGCCAGAGAATTGCATCCTGTGGTTTGGATACAAAGTGTGATTCGTCAGGGAAAAACAGCAATTTGGCTGGTATCCCACGCAGTCTGGCTGCATTGAATGCCTGGAGACTTTCTGTGTAGGGGATCCTGAAATCACGGCCTCCGGTAATGATTAATATTGGAGTATCCCAGTTTTGAACATACAGGTGAGGCGAAAAATCATAGCTTTTTGGTTTGGGTTTTTGCCAGTATGGGCCGCCAAAGTCATGATTCGGGAAAAAGGTTTCCTCTGTGGCGGCATAAAAACTCTCGAAATTATACATGCCACAATGAGAAATAAAGCATTTGAAACGCTTGTTGTGATGTCCTGCCAGCCAGTATACTGAATATCCTCCATAACTGGCTCCGACACATCCTAACCGGTTTTGATCCACATAAGGCTCTTTTTTCACTGCATCAATGGCACTGAGATAGTCTTTCATGTTTTGTCCGCCATAATCGCCTGAAATCTCAGCATTCCATTCAGTGCCAAAAGTTGGTAGTCCACGCCGGTTGGGAGCCACTATGATGTAATCACTGGCTGCCATAATCTGAAAATTCCAACGGAAAGAAAAGAATTGACTAACCGCGCTTTGCGGGCCTCCCTGGCAATAAAGCAACGTAGGGTAGGTTTTCGTAGAGTCAAAATCCGGTGGGTAAATTACCCATACCAGTTCCTCTTTATTGTCTGTAGTCTTCACCCAGCGACCTTTCACATTACCCATTTTTATATTGTTGTATATGCTCTGATTGGTATGTGTCAGTTGCGTCTCGTTGCCGGAAACTTCATCTATTTTGAAGATTTCAGTAGCCATCGACATGCTCATTCTTGTACCAATCATTACATCTCCCTGCCTGCAAAAACCAGTATAATCATGTTTTCCGCTGGTGATCATTTTAATGTTCCTTGATGGGACATCGATACTGTAAATCTGATAGGTAGCATTGATTCCGCTGATGAAATATATTTTTTTCCCGGAATCATCCCACTCCATATTGGCTACATTCTGGTCGAAATCTGATGTGAGGTATGATTTTTTGCCAGTTTCAAAATCATAAACAAAAAGCCTTTGTTTGTCTGACTCATAACCAGGCGTGGCCATACTCATCCAGGCGAGTTGCGAAGCATCCGGAGAAAATACGGGATATTTGTCATAACCCGGCATTCCTTCTGTAATATCCTTTGTTTCACCTGATTTCAGATCATACAAGTAAATATCGGAATTGGTACTTACTGCATAATTTTTCCCTGTAAGCTTTTTGCAGGTATAAGCCAGTTTTTTACCGTCAGGAGACCAGGTTATCTCTGAATGGTCATAATAGGGAGCCAGTGGAGCATCCCAACGTTCCCCGGGCATGATGTCTTTACCTGAACGAATGTCATCGGTATAGGATGTGATGAAAATGTGGCTGTAAGCACCATCTTCCCATTGATCCCAATGACGGTACATCAGGTCAGTCGCCATAATTACATCTGCTTTTGGCAAATCGGGGTATTTTTCATGGGGGGTCTGGTCCAGCTTCACGTCTTTTGTGTAGTAAATGTTTTTGCTGTCAGGTGAGTATTCAAAATGATTGATTCCTCCATCGATATGACTGATCTGCCGTTTGTTATTTCCGTCAGGATCCATTTCCCATAACTGCGGTGTGCCACTCTGAGTAGACATGTAACCGATCCGTTTTCCGTCAGGTGTCCACCGTGCATTAAAATCAGCTCCTTCAAAAGTAGTCAGCCGGGTTGTTTTACCTGAAGCAGTACCAATTCGCCAGATATCGGCATTTCCTTTGTCTTTGTTAATGTCGTAAAAGGTAACATTATACACAACCTGTGCCCCGTCCGGGGAAAGCTGCGCATCATCCACCCGTCCGAATTTCCAGAGAATTTCAGGAGTAAGTTTGCCTCCGTCTTTTTCAGCAGGAGTAAGCTCCTGCGAGAAAACTTTAGTGCTTTTACCGGTTTGCTGGTTTGTTTGCTGTGTGCACGAAAAAAAGAGGATCGGTAGTGCCGATCCCAGGATGATAACAATTTTTTTAAACATGATGTTAATATTTAGTTATTTAGCAGGGTTTGAAATTGCCTGCACAATCTTTTTCTGCAATTCTTCGCTTAGTTCAGGATTGTCTCTGAGTAATTGTTTGACTGCATCACGTCCCTGACCCAGACGCGTTTCTCCGTAACTGAACCAGGATCCGGCTTTTTTAACAACCCCGTAATCAACACCCATGTCGATAATTTCACCTACCTTGGAGATTCCTTCTCCGTACATAATATCAAACTCAGCCTTTTTAAAAGGAGGCGCCAGTTTATTCTTCACAATCTTCACGCGGGTGCGGTTACCCATCACTTCGTCGCCTTCTTTGATCTGGCTGATCCGGCGGATGTCGACCCTGACAGAGGCGTAAAACTTGAGTGCATTACCCCCGGTTGTGGTTTCAGGGTTCCCAAACATGACACCAATTTTTTCCCTGAGCTGATTAATAAACATACAACAGGTATTGGTTTTGTTAATATTGGCTGTAAGCTTACGCAATGCCTGGGACATCAGCCTGGCCTGCAGCCCCATCTTCGAGTCACCCATCTCTCCTTCAATTTCAGCCTTGGGAGTCAGTGCTGCTACCGAGTCAATAATAACTATGTCGATAGCGCCTGAACGGATCAAATGATCAGCTATTTCCAGGGCCTGCTCTCCGTTATCGGGTTGTGAGATCAGTAAATTCTCAATATCAACACCCAGCTTTT
>DASQZP010000146.1:0-3839 GCA_035638655.1 Bacteroidales bacterium | reverse complement strand
GGATTTGAAAAAGTGAAGAATTATTATAACTTTTATTGTAATTTTGAAAAATTAAATTAATCGTTAATCTTTAAAAAGAATTATTATGAATGTTGCAGTTGTAGGAGTTAGTGGTGCTGTCGGGCAGGAATTCCTCAGGGTACTTGAGGAAAGGAACTTTCCGCTGGACGAATTACATTTATTTGGCTCAGCACGGAGTGCTGGAAAGACCTATACATTTAAAGGTAAAACCCACACTGTTAAAGAATTGAAACATAATGATGATTTTAAAGGGATTGATATAGCACTGACATCTGCCGGTGCGGGTGTCTCGAAGGAATTTGAAAAGACGATAACAAAATACGGAGCAGTAATGATTGACAATTCCAGTGCTTTCAGGATGGACAGGGATGTGCCACTGGTTGTTCCGGAAGTAAATGCTGCTGATAGCAAGAACCGGCCCCGAAACATTATTGCGAATCCCAATTGTTCAACCATAATAATGGTAGTAGCGTTGAAGCCAATCCATGACCTTTCGCCGATAACAGGCGTGCATGTGTCTACCTACCAGGCTGCCAGTGGCGCCGGTGCTTCAGCCATGGCCGAACTGGAAACCCAGGTTAGGGAAAGTGTGGAAGGGAAACCGGCAACTACTGATAAGTTTAGGTATCCGCTTGCTTATAACCTGATTCCCCATATCGATGTCTTTCTTGATAATGATTATACTAAGGAAGAAATGAAGATGCATCTTGAAACACAAAAAATTATGCATGCGGATTTTGGGGTAAGTGCCACAACTGTTAGGGTTCCTGTTCTCAGAGCTCATTCTGAGGCTGTCTGGGTTGAAACAAAAGACCCGCTGACAGTAGAACAGGTGCGTAAAGCGATGGAAAACACCGAGGGCCTGGTTGTGGAAGATGTACCAGCTGATGCAAAATATCCGATGCCTTTGTATGTTGCAGGAGAAGATCCGGTATACGTGGGGCGCATCCGTAAGGACCTCACCTCAAAAAACGGGATTACTTTCTGGTGTGTAGGTGACCAGATCAAAAAGGGCGCAGCCCTGAATGCTGTTCAGATAGCCGAATATCTTGTTCATAACCAGCTTTTCTAAGCTACCGGTCAGTACAACAGATCATCGTACGGATAACGGGAAATATGAATGTCCTTTACCTTCTGGTAGAGGACATTTTTTAATTCTTCAATATTGGTTTTGTTCTTTGCCGAAATGAAAAAACAAGATTCATTGTTCTTCCCTATCCAGGTATTCTTCAGTTCTTCCAGACTGTAATTTGCTTTTGTTTTTGGAGTAAGGTCGTCCGCCTCTTTTTTGGTATAGGAATAAGCGTCAATCTTGTTGAATACCAGGTAAACTGGCTTGTCGGCTGCTCCTATGTCGTGCAGGGTCTGGTTAACCACCTGAATCTGCTCTTCAAAATTTCCGTGGGAAATATCTACGACGTGCAGTAAAATGTCAGCCTCCCGTACTTCATCAAGGGTTGATTTGAATGATTCAACAAGCGTATGCGGCAGTTTGCGGATAAAGCCAACCGTGTCAGAAAGGAGAAAAGGAAGATTCCCGATTACCACTTTGCGGACGGTTGTATCGAGTGTAGCAAACAGTTTGTTCTCGGCAAATACATCCGATTTGCTCAAAAGGTTCATGATGGTGGACTTACCCACATTTGTATATCCAACCAATGCAACACGAACCATCTTACCCCTGTTTTTGCGCTGGGTAGCCATCTGCTTGTCGATTTGTTTCAGTTGGTCTTTCAGTTTAGAGATACGGTCACGAATCACACGCCGGTCGGTTTCTATCTCTGTTTCACCGGGGCCACGCATCCCGATACCACCACGCTGGCGTTCAAGGTGAGTCCACATCCTTGTAAGACGAGGCAGGAGGTATTCATATTGTGCCAGTTCAACCTGGGTTTTGGCATGCGCGGTGCGTGCACGGCCGGCAAATATATCCAGAATAAGATTCGTACGGTCCAGAATTTTACGGTTCAGCATGCGCTCAATATTACGAAGCTGGCTGCCGGATAGCTCATCATCGAAGATAACTGTATCAATATCATTTTCCTCAACAAAAGCCTTTATTTCATCAAGCTTTCCGGTGCCTATAAAAGTGCGTGGATTTGGAAGGTCGAGACGTTGCACAAATCTCTTTTCAGTCTCGCCACCAGCAGTTTCTGCAAGAAAAGCCAGTTCATCCAGGTATTCATTAATCTCTTTCTCATCCTGTTCAGGATGGATGATACCTACCAGAATTACTCTTTCTTTCTTTTTCTCAGTAATATAGGGTTTTGCCATGTATAATAAAAACGATTTTGGTAAGCGTATTGTTTAAAAAAAAACCCTGGCCAAACCAGGGTTAATTGAATGAATTTATAAATTATTATAAAATTTCTCTATTGCAGAACAAAGTTGATAGGAAAAGTAAACTGTACCTTTACCGGTTTGCCGCGTTGTTTGCCGGGAGCCCATTTTGGTGACGAATTTACCACACGCAGTGCTTCTTTGTCAAGGGCCGGGTCTACACCACGCACAACCACAGCATCAACCACCTGTCCCTTGGAATTTACTGCAAACTGAACGAAAACCCTTCCACTAATTCCGTTCTCAGCGGCAACTTCAGGATAATGAAGGTTCTCAGCAATATATTTGCGGAAACCATCCTGACCTTCGCCCTTAAAACTTGGCATGTCTTCAACAATGAAGAATACCTCTTCTTCAGCTGCTTCTTCTTCTCCCTGGTTAAAGTTTGAAAAATCGATTGCCATGTCCTGAGTTGCCTCAATATCTTCAATTTGCAACTCATCATCAATTTCCACATCATCCTGAACAATGTTTAACTGCTCTACTACCTGTGGAGGAGGAGGTGGGGGAGGTTTTACTTCCTGGCGGGTGATAGGTATAATTTCTTCTTCTACCTGAGCTTCTGCTACCTGTGTTAGCTTACTATTGTTATTGGGTTTGGAGGTCCATTCAAACGCGACAAGTACCAGAGCAAGAACAACAATCATTCCTATCTGGAAAAAGATGCTCCGTTTTTTCTCAAGATTTGCTTTCTCAGATTTTTTCAGTTCCATGTTTAAAAATTTTAAGGGCTAAAAATAGTAATTAAAAAACGATTTTCAAATAAATTACTGTAGATTTAATTTAAATATTTGTTGTTACGAATCCGTATTTATTTTGTAAATCAAGGTAAATAAATGAGTTCACTCCGAAAAGTACTTTTAAATAAAACTGAAAATCGGGATTTGCCCCTTACCCTAAAGGCCTGCCTGCCGAAAGCAGTACAGGCAGGGAGCCTGATTTTCAGTTACTTTACCCTTTAGGGCTCAGGGCAAAAAAGTAGCTGAAAATCCTGATATTGGCTTTTCGGAGTATACTCATAAATAAAATTCTCAAAACATACATTTAATCAGGCCCTTCTATTCATATAACGCAAAAATAAACGAAAAAATATGCAACTCAGGAAAATATTTTCAGAATGAACTTTATCTTTATTAAAAAATTATTTAATTTAGCACCCGCTTTAACAAAAGGGGATTTAGCTCAGTTGGCTAGAGCGTTTGGCTGGCAGCCAAAAGGTCAGGGGTTCGACTCCCCTAATCTCCACCTGACAAAAAACATTTTTGATCAAAATGCTGCATATATTTCATTATATGCGGCATTTTTTTTGATGTTTACCGATATCCCGGATCAGAGCATCAGTATACCATACGCCATACCATTGATAAACAGGATTATTATGTTGCCCACAAGGCCATCATACCCAATACATCCAATGGGGTAAAAGTTGTGTTGCCGGAGAAGAAGTTCCGAAAGACCTTGTATTTAAAACCGATGCA
>DASQZP010000145.1:0-2021 GCA_035638655.1 Bacteroidales bacterium | reverse complement strand
AAAGAGATGGAACGATTCTTTACCATTGAATTAAGAGATTTGGTACGAAGTAACCACGTAAATTCACTGTTGGTTTGGTATGCGGGTCATGGTAAATTTATCAATGAAACAGGATACTGGATCCCAGTGGATGCCAACAGGGACGATGAATTTTCCTATTTCAATATAAATTCTTTGAAAGCCGCATTGCAGGGATATTCTGAAACAGTGACCCATACACTGGTGGTTACAGATGCCTGTGAATCAGGGCCGACTTTCTACCAGGCCATGCGCGCCGGCCGGAAAGTAAGAAGTTGTAACGACTGGCAGGCTACCCGCTTCAAATCAAGCCAGGTATTCTCATCCGCCGGGTACGAACTGGCAGTGGATAATTCACAGTTTACCCGGACTTTTGCCAATGCCCTTGTCAATAATCCGAACGCCTGTATCCCAATCGAAAATATCGTGGATAAGGTTACTCTGGCAGTTGAGAAGAATAATCATCAACAGCCTAAATTCGGGAAAATTTCCGGACTGGTTGATGAGGATGGTACCTTTTTCTTTATGACCAAAGAATGATGATGACAGAATGATCATTATGCTGACAGTACATAACCCAAAGAAAATTATTCGTTTTGCTAAACGGATAATTTTTTTTTGGTTACTGTCAATGTTGTCACTGACAGGGAAGTCCCAAACATATTTTTTTGATAATTACAGTGTAACAGAAGGACTTGCTCAATCAAAAGTTTACACCTTGCTTCAGGATACCTCCAGGTATATCTGGCTGGGAACCATGAACGGTCTGTCGCGCTTTGATGGGGTGAAATTTACTAATTATACTGTACAGGATGGACTTTCAGCCGGTGCAGTGAGGGCTCTGTTTCAGGATCGTTCCGGATATCTGTGGCTTGGCCATGCAGGAGGCGGCATTACCAGGTATGACGGACATAAATTTGAGAAATTTACCCTAAGCACGATATTTTTTCATAGTGATATCACCTCTTTTGTTCAGGATTCAGTTAGCCGGCTCTGGATCACCAGTGCCTCTTCAGGTGCTGTGGTGCTACAGAATCCAGATGCCCCGGTTCGTGCAGTACGTTATGAACAGTATAAGGGAAAGCGGTTGAGCGACAGGGTTTTTGGAAGTATATACTCCAGGGAAAACAAACTTTACTTTATCACTGATGTGGGAATCAAGGAGTTTGATCCGGCGATTAATAGTTTTATAAACTATAATCCTGAAGGCCTGACCCATTATTTTGCACTTACCTGCATGTATGAGGACAGCCGGGGTAATAAATGGTTTGGCACTTACCACGGAGGATTATACAAATATGATGTTGCTCACGATACCTTTGTTATATATGATATGCGCGATGGGCTATCGTCCAACTGGATCAGCACTATTACAGAAGATCACCATGGTACAGTCTGGGTGGGTACCTGGGGAGGTGGCATTACCTGTTTCAGCCCGGAGGGAGAAATGAAGGTGTTCAATACTGAAAATGGATTGCAGGATGATAAAATATGGAGCATCAGGCAAGACAATGAAGGTAATATGCTTATTGGCACCAATGAGCACGGGCTGTCCATATATAAAGGAAGGAGCTTTGTTTCCTACGGCTTTGATGCTTCTGCAGAAAATAAAAATATTCATGCCATCATGCAGGATAATGCCGGCAGATATTGGTTTGGAAGTAATGATGGGGTCTCTGTAGTATCCTTTGACGGAGATGTTCCGGAGCAAACTATTCATTACAATCAACAGAATAAGAACATTGGAAACCAGGTGCGGTTTATCCGCAAAGATGACAATGGGAATCTTTGGCTGGGCACTGACGGAGATGGAATTTTTATGTACAATACCGCTGATCAAAAGTTTGTTTATAAATTTTCACTTAACCGGCTTTTGTCAGGAGACAATATTGTAACTGCAATGGTTATTGATAATAAAAACCATTTATGGGCAGGTACCAATGACGGACTGGTTTATTATGAGCCAAAGTCTGAAAAAGGTCAGCGACTGACTCAGATCAACG
>DASQZP010000144.1:0-2026 GCA_035638655.1 Bacteroidales bacterium | reverse complement strand
GCTTTTTGCTTGTACTCATTCATTTTTTCGGTGGCAAAATCAATTCCGCCCGATGATTTAACGAATTCAATAACTTCTTCAACCTTCTTTTTGTTTTTGTGATGTAACCGTATGGTGCTGATGATTTTTCTTCGCTGAAGTGTATTGGTATTTGCCAGGGCATAGATAAGAGGGAGGGTGAATTTTTTCTCTTTTATATCATTACCGGAAGGCTTGCCCGTCTTTGCATCGTACTGATAATCAAAAAGATCGTCTTTAATTTGGAAGGCAATGCCCAGGCATTCCCCGAATTCTTTCATTTTCGCAATGTCTTCTTCACTGGCGTCTACCGACTTAGCACCGCAGGCGGTACAGGCAGCAATTAAGGTGGCTGTATTCTTACGACTTATTTCAAAATACTGGTCGTTTGTGATGTTTAACCGCCTGGATTTCTGTATCTGAAGCAACTCACCTTCACTCATTTCTTTAACTGCCTCAGATACGATGCGCAGCAAATCAAAAGCATCATTATCTACGGAAAGCAGTAAACCCTGTGCAAGCAGGTAATCACCCAATAATACAGCAATTTTCGATTTCCACAGTGCATTAATGCTAAAGAATCCCCTCCGCTCAAACGATTCATCCACCACATCATCATGTACCAGCGTGGCAGTATGTAATAATTCAATTAAAGAAGCAGCTGTATAGGTTTGTTTTGTGATGTCTCCAAGCATCCTTGCAGACAGAAAAACCAGCATTGGACGCATTTGTTTGCCTTTGCGCCTTAAAAGGAAATTAGTGACGATAGTCAGCAGCCGGATATTACTTTTCATTGAGGCTTTGAACTCAACCTCAAATTGATTCATTTCTTTTATTATCGGAGCTTTAATAGTATCGATGGTTGACATAAGCTGCAAATTTTTCAAGCACAAAGGTAACAATTTAATTATATTCAATCTGCTTTATTTTATGCATCATTCTGCACTAAATCTAATGAGATACAGAGATGTTACTGCATATTTTCCCAGAATCAAATGTTTGAAAAGAGCAAATCATAATCTAAGATCAGAACATTGTAAATATATCTGTTTTGAAACCATTGAGTGAATATTATATTTCATTTCATTTTGTGTTTCACAGATGCCGCAAGCTTATTACGTTTTTTACTTTACCCAGAATGATTTTTCGTTGATAAATAATTTATATACATATATTTATGATGCCCGACACTTATTGTATTTTTTTAAGTTGAAGACAGAATTTTATTGGAACTTATTCATCTATTGCTTTTCACATTAATATGCATTTTGTTTTGCGCAGGAATCCTTGTCCGCTTTCAGCAAGAAATGGTGTCCGTTTTGGGCGAGAATATGCAAGCCACTACAATTTGATAAATCTGAACGCTTTATAACATGAAATAATGAAAATACCTTCTGCCTAACAATTAATTTTTAAATGAAGCATAATAAAAAAACATCAAAACCAATTGCAAGTCAATCTGGGATGACAAAAATTGAGAATGATTTACCATTACCTTACGTATATTACCCTGGCTTTTATGGAGCATATTTTGCTTTTGGAGAAAATGAAAACTCAATTCCATACTTCTGTTCTTGTTCAAAAAAGTCGATTGAAAACTATATCGAATTTAGATTAATGTTTAAAGGATAGGTGGTTAAATAGAGAACAATCCAACAATTATATTTTATCAAGTTCTCATTTCCCAAAAATTGTTGTTGAAGATTTTATGCAAAAAAAACTAACAGAAGACAAATCTATTCTTGACTCTCTATGCTTTAAAGAAAGTATTTGTCATGAATGCTGCAAAGTGACACCACAACTTGGATATTGTCATCCAATGTATGGTGGTGTATTTGAACAAAACTATGGCTGGTATATAAACAAATAATCTTTTGAATATGGAGTAAAACCAGTCAGCTTTCAGATTCTTGAAAATGAATGCCCGGATGAATTATTTGAAAATGTCGAGATTGGTAAAAAAGGTTTTTTGAAAAAATATAGGCATATTGAAGAAATAGAACTGTTA
>DASQZP010000143.1:0-3024 GCA_035638655.1 Bacteroidales bacterium | reverse complement strand
TGGATACAGCCACGTTGCTTGCAGCACAGGCTTGCCCGGAAGATTACAAGGATTTGATGGTGCGCATGGCAGGTTACAGCGACTATTTCAACGATATGAATGCCGACCTGCAGCAGGAAATTATCGACCGCACAGAGAATGAAGGATTTTAAATAAAACGATTAGTTTAGAACAGTGAGTAATGAGTTACAAAAACTGTCATTTCGACGACGAAGGAGGAGAAATCTGTTGAATAGAGGAGATTTCTCAGTCGTGCCTCCTTGCCAATGACATAATTTTATAAATAGCTTAAAATGAGAAACGTATAAAATGGCTGTGTGTCGGGACTTCGACTTTCCTAAGTCGAAGACAACATGTCGGACTTAGGAAAGTCCGACTCCCGGTTATGTCATCTTCTCATTATGCCCAAAAATTTTGGGTGATAACTCAGAATGACAAGCGTTTAAGTGTGTTCGTTTTTGAGAGGGGTGGTTTGGCGGCTAAGCCGCCAAACCACCCCTCTCACCCGACTTTGGCTAATTTCTCATATAGCAAATCGCGGACGATAGGGTTGGTGCATATTTTTTCCGGCTTTGCGTTTGAAGTTCGCGATTCACGAAGCCGGAAAAACTCTGGCAGCCCAGTGCCTTGGCCCAAAGTTGTGTCCTTAACAAATTAATTATTTCTCCGGTGGAAAGCCTTTGAGCTTTTCTTGCCGGGTACCATTTGGGCCTTGGAATAAGATTGTTCCGGTCAGGTTTCCGATATGTTTTATGCGCAGCAATTAATAGATAGGAATAGATTACTGCAATAAATGCAGGAACACTGGCTACAGATTGTTGGTTTCTTACCTGTGCCTGACCCGCTCCCAGCAATGTTTTTTCATCCCTGAAGTTAACCTCAATTTCCCAGCGCCATAAGTATGCCTGAAGTAACTTTTCAATATCCAGGTCATTATTCGTACAAATGAGGTAAGCAGGAGCCTTGTATAGCAATTTTGACTTTTGGCTCAGGCGATAATGTAATGGCCTGATGATTACCAGTTGCAGGTTATGTCGCCCGCCGGCACTTTCCCATCGCAGGCCTTTAATAACTTTAACATTAAATACATGTTCTTTTCCTGCTGCCCAACCTTTGACCTGCTGCCATGCAATGTCATCTGATTTTCGGATTTCTTCCGGGGTCGGTATCCGTTCTCCGTAAACTCTCCTCCTTCCGGTATGGTTTGAGCTTTCCGGCATTTTATACAGCCTGGTATCTTTCCTTATCCTGCCAATAAGGGTAACCCTTCCTGGCAGATTTTTTAGCACATTGGCATTGGTATAACTGCCATCCACACTTAAATACAGTTCTTTGCCGGCAGCTCCCTGTTCATCGAGTGATTGCCGTAATTTTTTAATCCGTTCAACTCCCTGTATACTCAGGTTTAGCTGCTTGCAGGTTTCTTTATATTGTTTAACCTCTTCAGGAGATGATTTTTTACCGGGCTTTTTTGCCGTAGGGCAGTGATGGAAATCAACAGGTACCGCCCTTGATTGGCAGTTTCCTTCCCCGGATGGCAATGCCATTGATAGTTGCAGAAAACGTTGCCCCCAAATAAAATTGGTCCGAAAAGGCGGTCCAAGTGGATCGCGACGCCAGGAAGCACCGGGTATTCTCTTGCCTGTCTTCTTTAGAATTGTATCATCCATATGAGCTACCAGCATTTGCTGCTCGTTTAGTTCCTGCATTACTTCCTTTTGTGCAACCGCAAATAACTTATCTGTATCAATCCTGTTTTGGCTAAAAATCCTGTAAGCGGCACTCCAGTCCACAAATTGTTGCCCACTCGCAGTTAAAATACCCGAAACAGTTTGTCTGCCTAAACACGTTAATGCACCATAGGCAAGATTGCGTATACGTTGAGAAACCCTTTTCTGTCCAAAAGCTGTGTCAGCTTTATGAAGAAGGGAATCAAACTCAGTTATCAGGTTTTGGATTTCTTCCGAAGTTTTTTTTTCAGGGAAGCAACCGCCTGATCACTTCGCTGAAGAACCAACCGCTGATGGTCGTCAATTAACCATTCTGCAACTTCACCACGTTCAAATTCCATAGCCTGGGCTATGGCAGATGGAAAGTTTATATACCACTGCTCGCTTTTAGCCCGTTTAATCAGTTGAATTTTTGTCGGATACCCCATAGCTAAAAAGTATTAATTATTAATATCTAGTGAAATAACTAGATAAAAATAGGTGAAAAAATCACAACATCCAAATAAATGTTGTGATTTTATCTAGTAAATGGCCAAACTAAAGTCTCCTCCTTTCAAAGGAGGAGTACCCGAGTGAACGCAAGGGGGAGGTGGTTGATATCAAAAATTTCAGTCACCTTTCTTCTCTTCTCCAAACTTCAAAATATCTTCCTTTATAACCTCCGGATATTCATAAACCCAGCGATTTTCATACCGTAATACAGTAATTCCCTGTTCTTTTAACCAATTATCGCGCTCTTCATCCAAAGCAATATTTATCAAATCAGCATGAGGTTCTCCATCCAGTTCAAGAGCCAGTTGGAGTTCGGGGCAATAAAAGTCAACCACATACTTTCCAATGGAGTGTTGTCGGCGAAATTTATATCCTCCAACCTGTTTATTTTTGAGCGTTTTCCAAAGTGTAGCTTCGGCTGCGGTGGCATTATTTCGAAGATGTTTTCGGAATGATTTTAATGACTTGCGGTTGTGGAGTGTTGTCATTTTTTGTTTTAAAAATAGAGATTCTGAAGTAGTTTTACAACTACAATTTCCAATCTGCTACCACCCCCGGCTAAAGCCGGACCCCTCCTCGCCGGGAGGGGAAAATTCGTGCTACTATTATGTATTGAATTTCATAATAAAATATATAATTCAAATTCTATTTTATTGGAAGTTTTACAGGGAGCACCAGTTTCTCCTCCTTTTGAAGGAGGAGTACTCATGGCTTGCCATGAGGGAGGTGGTTTAATTCAAATTCAAAGTTGTATTTTACATGTTCAAAAAATCAGAAAGCAATCCCCAGGCTGATGCCCCCC
>DASQZP010000142.1:0-4777 GCA_035638655.1 Bacteroidales bacterium | reverse complement strand
TTGATCAATTACTTCTTTCTTTTTAATTTCTTCACTTCGCGGTATCATGTCAATTAACTTTATTTAATTAATTTATACTTATGGCAAACAAAGAAACAGCGCTTTGCTGATAACTTTGATTAAGTACCGGCCCAAATATTTAGCTTATTGTCTGTTCACCATGTTAATAATTAAACATATATCATTCCTTTATCAGGATACTTAACCAGGATTCTTGTTTTATTTTGGAATTCAGTAAATTATAAAACACTTAAGTAAATTTTATACCCGTATACCTTGTGGATTTTTACTCTACATCTGTGGAACAGAATCAACAGATTTCAGATGGCTGGATCTGTTCTTAAATAATTATTTCGAAGATATCAGAGATAACAGACTAAAAAAACCTGAATGCATTTTTATGGTATTCTTTTTGGTATTCAGATTTAGAGAACTTCTATTGTTTTATTAATCGGAAAGACAAATGAACAAGAAGTCAACACCATATAATATGTTTCGTTTTACTCCTGATTCTCTTTACATTGGGGGAGAACTAAGAACATCAATAAGAAATTACTTAAACCAATATTCTGAATATGATCAATGTATTAAAGAACCAGGACGAAAATCTGATCGTAGTAAGGGCTCATGGTGGATTAGAAAAAAATGATTTTGAGAAAATAAATCCTGTTCTTGAAGAATTTTCCAAAAACAGTAATCAGATAAAATTATTTATCGAGCTTGAAGAAATAAGCAATATTCAACCAGATGCTTTAATGGAAGACATGAGAAGTTATCTCAGATACAATGATGCCATCAAACAAATTGCAGTAGTTGGTAATAAAGACTGGGAAAGGATTTTTACGCGTTTGTCCGAACCATTTGTATCGGCAGAAGTAAGATATTTTCCTGAAAGTCGCTCCCTTGAAGCACTTAACTGGATTGAGAGTTAAATTCAGGCGATCTTCAAAAAAAAACCGGTAGTGAAACTTGCTACCGGTTCTTGAGAATATTTTTTTCTGTTTTCTTATTGCAGCTCAATCATTACAACTGATTTAGCCGGCAAGGTAACACTAAGGGTTTGTCCTTTTAACTTCCCTCCATCAAATGAATCCATTCTGATGTTATCCGGTTGATCAAATGAATTATAAGTTTGCAACTTTGGAGCTGTAATTATCTCACCACTTGTAACTTTCTTGAGATTACTCCCGCGCAGGTCGCATGTCATTTCAGTAGCCTCATGAGGATTAATATTGACCAGTGTTATATGTACTTTACCCTCTTTATCTATGGATGCTGAAGCATTTACAGCAGGTATTTTATCTCCACCAATCTCGTAATCAGGAGAATTAACTTCAATAGGAATCAAAGTAGCATCCTGATGGACTTTATACATGTCATAAACCCAGTAAGTTGGCGTTAAAACTATTTTTTCATCTTTTGTAAAAATCAATGCCTGCAATACATTAATTGTTTGCGCAATGTTGGCCATTTTCACCCTGTCGCAATGCTGGTTAAAAATATTCAGGGAAATTCCGGCAACCATTGCATCTCTTAATGTACTTTGCTGGAAAAGAAAACCTGGATTAGTACCTGGTTCAACATTGTACCAGGCCCCCCATTCGTCAATAACCAAACCAACTCGTTTATAAGGATCATACCGGTCCATAATTGTTGAATGTCGCTGAATAGCCTGATCTATGGCCATTGACTTTTTCAGTGTAGTAAAATATTCCTGCTCATCAAAATCGGTTGCAGATCCTTTATCTCTCCAGGTACCGGGAACAGTATAGTAATGAAGTGAGATACCCTGCATCAGCCTCAATGGAATATTTTTCATCAACACCTCCGTCCAGTTATAGTCTGTAGAATTTGATCCGCCGGCAATTTTATACAGTCGCTTGTCTCCATAATCCTTACAGAATGTGGCATACCTTCTGTAAAGATCAGCATAATATTCGGGAGTCATATTTCCTCCGCATCCCCAGCTTTCGTTTCCTACTCCCCAGAATTTCACATTCCAGGCTTCCGGATGCCCGTTTTTTTTCCTAAGTTCTGACATTGGACTGATGCCATCAAAATTCAGATATTCAACCCACTGTGACATTTCCTGCACGGTTCCGCTTCCTACATTACCACAGATATAAGGCTCGGTATTAAGCTGTTGACAAAGATCCATGAATTCATGTGTACCAAAACTGTTATCCTCGGTTACTCCTCCCCAATGCGTATTTACCATTTCAGGACGTTGATCACGTGGGCCAATACCATCCTTCCAATGATATTCATCAGCAAAACAGCCACCAGGCCATCTGAGATTTGGAATATTAATTTCTTTCAGTGCCTCAACTACATCATTGCGTATCCCGCGTGTATTGGGAATGGGTGAATCCTCTCCTACCCAGTAACCACCATAGATACAATGACCAAGGTGCTCCGAAAAGTGTCCGTAAATGTTTTTATTGATAACATCTTTTGCCTGATCAACATTAAGCACTATAGAAGCCTTTTCCTGGGCAAATAAACTTACTGTTGAGAACAACAGTAAACTCAGAATTACTAGTTTGTAATTTTTCATACTTTTTAATTTAATCAATTGGTTAGTAATGTAATTAATAATGCATTAATTTGTTTTTTCAATATCAAATTCATTTAATTAATAATATAGATAAGAAATAGCTTGTCGGCAAATAAAATATTATTCATCTGCCCTTTTTACCGCGGATCTTTTTGATATCCCTGTCTCATTCATAGCCTCAATCGCAAAATAATAAGTTTTATTCCTGTCCATTCCTCTGAAATCATAGTGTGTTGCCCCGTTAACAGTAATGCAATTATACAATTTATCAGGATCAACACCGAAATAGATGTTATAACCATAAGCATCTCCGGCCTGTTCCCAGTACAAAGAGGCATTGCGTGGATCAGAATCTGACCGGTCGACCCTGAAACCTCTTACCATTGGTGGTATTTTACCCGGTGACCTGCCAAAAATTCTGAAACCACTTATGGCAAAATATCCGGAAGCCATATGCACATTAACCAGCTTCAGATATCTTGCCTGTGCAGGTTTGGAGAGTTCTACGTAATCATGCGGAACATCAAGATCGTTATAGCTTTTATCAATCAGCAGTGTCCAATTCGCTCCATCATCAGACATGTAAATCTTATAGCGGTGATACAGGTCCATTGCTTTTCCGTATTGATTAGCATGATGATCTGCATAGTTGACCTGTATGGCATTGATCAGCGATTTTTTTCCGAGATCTACCTCAAGCCACTCACCTTTTGCTCCCCCTTTGGCACTCCAGAACGTCCTTATGCTCTCATCAAAAGCATTTTCCGGCAGGAATGTACTGTCGATGGATGATGCAGTGGCTTTCTTTTTATAGGAAAGCAGCATCCAACCGGTAAAGTCACCACTCTTTATACTGTCACTTCCCTGGGAAAGATAGGCCGGATAGTCACCAAAAGCTGTATTTGTATAAAGTATTCCGTCAGCATCAAAGCCGGCAGGATAGAGCCCGATCCTCCTTTCAAATTTATATTTTACAGAAACCATACAAGTGGCTACATGCCAGTAGTTGCCGGAATAATCCCGGAATGTACTGCCGTGACCCGCACCGGTTATAAATCCACCAGGCTTATATGAAAAAGGGTTGTGCTGTTGATAGGTGAAGGGACCCAAAGGATTGTTCCCAACATACACACCATCTGCATATACTTTAAATTCGGTTCCCGGAGCTGCATACTGAAGATAATACTTTCCATTGTGTTTAGTCATCCAGGCACCTTCTATATAGGGTCCCCAGGGAGAAGCAGTGTCATCATTGTTCATCCCAAACCTCTCCCAGCCATGAATTTCAGAATGAAGAGATACGAGTTCTTTTATATCACCTGCTGCCTTTTGCTTTTCATCCAGGTTATTGGCCTGGTATAATTGTTTGTATTTTTGCTGATCCCCTGCCGGACAAAAGGTTTTTTTATTAAGCTGAACTCCTTTAATCGGATATATATCGCTTGATCCATAGTAAAGATAGATTTTCCCGTTGTCATCTTTAAAAAGAGCAGGATCCCATGCAGGAAGCCTGGTGGAGTCAACAAGGTGTATCCATCTACCACGCTTCGGATGTGTTGCCATCCATACGGGCAGCGTATTGTAAGTTGATCCCATATAAACCAGCGTATCCCCCATTACCAGTGTTGCCGGAGCACATAAATCATCATCAGTCGGGAGCCGGTGAAAACTGGAATATACAAAATGCCATTCACTCAGGTCATCAGACCAGTAAAACCCCTGTTGATTGGTTGAAAACAGGTAATACTGACCTTTAAAAGGAACAATCACCGGATCAGCAGTAGAGCGAAAAGGATGACCTTTTGAAATATCCATGTAAACCCTGTAATCATAATCAATATTTACAGGATTACAATATGTATGCTGATGATTTCCCGGATTAAACCAGGGCGTGGAATATGAAGAATAAGGATCAACTGTTCCTTGCTCCATATTTTTCACTGATTGTGCATGACTCAGAGAAAAAGCAAGCAACAATACAACTGTTGCTATTACTCTGATAGTGAATCCGGGAGCTTTCATGATTACAGATTTTAGTCAATAAGTGTTAATTTGACACTAATTTAAGCATTCGTTTGGAATTGACATCATAATTTTAGCAGGAAATTTATTCCGAGAGTTGTTAAAAGGGGATAAGTGTTTGCACATAGGAGGTTGAGGAGGTGAGAAGTTGAGGAGATGAGAAGTTGAGGAGTTAAGAAGTTGAGGAGTTAAGAGTCG
>DASQZP010000141.1:0-6984 GCA_035638655.1 Bacteroidales bacterium | reverse complement strand
GTTTGCAATATTCCAACCTCTTAAGGTACCATTGTAGGAATGTGCGGAGGGTCCAACACCCAGGTAATTACCTCCCTGCCAGTAAGTTAAATTATGACGGGAAAAGAATCCTTCTTTTGCAAAATTTGATATTTCATAATGTATAAATCCATTATCCCGTGTTTTTTCTCTCAGTAATTTAAACTGATCAATACTTTGTTCTTCTTCAGGTAACTTAATCCTTCCTTTTTTCAGCCAATGTGAATACACCGTGCGGGGTTCAATGGTTAAGTGATACAACGAAAGATGCTGGATATTCAGTTTAAATGCCTGCTCAAGATTATTATTCCACTTACTGATGGTCAGATCCGGCAAACCGTAGATCAAATCAATATTTATATTATTAAAACCTGATGCCTGGCTTTTCAAAATTGCATTTTTAGCTTCATTTGCCGAATGAATTCTGTGCATCTGCTTAAGATCATCGTCAAAAAACGATTGTATTCCTATGCTGAGGCGATTTATCCCTGTTTTTATCAATTGCCTGAGGAATGCTTCTGAAAGGTCATCCGGGTTAGCTTCAAAGGTGATTTCAGGTTCATCAACCACCTTAAAATTTTTGTGAATTACTTCAAGAATATCAACAATCTCACTAATTTCCAATACAGAGGGAGTCCCTCCTCCAAAATATATTGTATCTACAGTGTCCCCTTCAAGAAAGTCTCTTCTGAATTTTAACTCATCCAGAATACATGAAACCATTTTCTCTTTATCCCTATGAGAAACACTAAAGTGAAAATCACAGTAATAGCAGTTTTGTCTGCAATACGGAATATGTATATAAATACCGGCCAAATTTGAATAATTATTGTATTTTCGCTCGAACTTTTTCGCGGGTAAAATACTTTATTTATAAAATAAAAATTTGATTATGCGGGTGAAGAATTTTTGGCTGCCTTTTTTATGGGCTGTTATCATTTTAGTGTTAAGTGGCTTATCGGGCAATAGCATCAGTAAAATACCCTTTATTGACCTTCCTTATTTTGACAAAGTGCTCCATCTGTCGTTTTATTTTATCCTGAGTATTCTCCTCTGCAGAGGATATATTTTACAGTTACAGAATAAAGACAGAAAATGGCCTTACATTTTTACCTTTCTAACAGCCTTTTTATATGGATTATTAATAGAACTTTTTCAGGCAACTATTTTTTCAGGCCGTACTGCCGACTGGAGAGATGCCCTGGCAAATACTGCAGGAATAATAATCGGTCTGCTATTATACAAACCAATTCACCGTTTTATTACCAGGTATATTAAAAGCTTTTAGTTTATAAACCGGACTCACCAAAAACAGCAAAATTACAGATTAATTTTTTGCTTTCCTTCTCTGATATCATCAACCAGGCCGGAAATAGTCTGATTTTCGAACAAAGTTTTTATCTGGTCCCTTAATGGAGAATATTTGCTGTGTATTGCACAGTGTACACCTTGCTCTGAACAGGTATGTAATCCTATACCACACATTTCAAAATGATCCATACCATCAATAATGGTAACAATATCCATGAGTTTTATATTATCAGGGCTTCGCCCGATACCAAAACCACCGTGAGGACCTTTGGTAGAAGAAAGTATTTTATTCTTGGCAAGTATTTGTAAAATTTTGCCCAGAAAAGGAGTGGGTATTGTTAAATCTTCAGATATTTTCTTAATTCCGATTTTTTTTTCTCCTTCAGCATTTAAAGCCAGGTAAATAACTGCCCTTATGGCATATTTGCATGTATTTGAAAGCATAATAACTCTGTTTAATTATATAGGAATTTTATTGATTCTGACTAAATGCCTGCCGGCTTCGAATCCTGAATTCAAAAATACTTCAACAATATTCAGTACCTCTTCCGAGGAAAGGAATCTGGCAGGCAGGGCACAAATATTTGCATCATTATGTTGCCGTGCCAATAAAGCAATTTCAGTATTCCAGCATAATGCAGAACGTATGCCGCGATGCTTATTAACGGTCATATTTATTCCGTTTCCACTTCCACAAAGACTAATACCTACCAAACATTCTCCCGTCTCTACCGAACTAGCCAGTGGATGTGCAAAATCAGCATAATCCGTACTATCTGGTGAATAGGTCCCAAAATCTTTTACTGTATATCCTTTTGTTTTCAGAAAGTCAATGATGAGATTCTTTTTTTCAAATCCAGCATGATCACAAGCTATTCCAATTACTTCGGGCTGCATTATTAAATAATTAATCCGTTTTAAATTTTTTTATGAAATTGCAAATCAATATTTTATTAATAATTATTTTGTATTTGCTTTACATAGTGGCCAAAGGTAATGAAATAATTTTTATTAAATACCTTTGAGTATTCAATAGTACCTGAAGTCACTAATTTTTAACAATATTTTATAATATTACTGGTAATTTAACACAGTATTTCCTTTTCTTATGCGATCATTTTTGTGTCATCGTCCTTTTCAATGTTTTATCTTATTTAGTGTCTGTCCATAATGTCCGATAACCGCGTTATTACAAAAATTACCGGTATGAATATATTTCCGGCTTACTTTACCATTCTTCCTTCCCTTCCGGAAATTAACAACCCTTTTGTGAATAAAATGTTAATTAGTATCCATAATATCTGAGAAATTAATTTTGAAATATAAATCTTATTTTTGCATAGAAATATTTTTCAAAATTAAAAGAATAACTTTTCATAAACGATAATCAACAATCAACAGAATTTTAACATTTTTGTTGATAGAATAAAGCATAATTTTATTAGAAAAAGTAATATTAACAGGCTGTTCATAACTTTAAGTATTTCTTAAATATTCAGATATTTAAGTTAAATTTAATATGTTGAAATACTGTTTTTAAAATCTTAATTTCGAAAAAAACAAACAATTCTTTTGAAAAATTCAAACAGTTTAAACAGCCTATCATCATCATTATAAGTTTTAAAATTTTTTTTATATTAATAATATATTAAGTAATTACTGTTAATAAAGCAATTTAAGAATGACGAATTCAATTACTGATGTAAAGTCAGAACAAAAATTTTATATTGAAGAAATTCAGCGCCTGAGAAAAGAAAAGAATGCAATTATTATGGCGCATTTTTATCAGGAAGGTGAGATACAGGATATAGCTGATTTTGTAGGAGATAGTCTTGCGTTGTCTCAACAGGCAGCAAAAACTGATGCTGATATTATTCTTTTTGCAGGTGTACATTTTATGGCAGAAACTGCTAAAATTCTTGCACCTGCAAAAAAAGTGCTTATTCCGGATACAGAAGCCGGATGTTCCCTGGCTGATTCCTGTCCGCCTGTTGAATTCGAAAAATTTGTCAATGATCATCCAGGCCATACTGTAATATCATATGTTAATACAACAGCATCCATTAAGGCTATGACGGATATAATTTGTACTTCTTCAAATGCGCTGCAGATTGTAAATAGTTTGCCGGAAGAGGAGAAAATAATCTTTGCTCCTGACAGAAATCTGGGTAATTATATTAAAAGTATTACTAATCGCGAAAACATGGTTATTTGGAATGGTGCCTGTCATGTACATGAAGAATTTTCACTTGAAAAAATTCTGAAATTGAAAAACCAATACCCGGATGCAAAAATTATAGCACATCCTGAATGTGAAAAACCAGTTTTGATTGTTGCCGACCACATTGGTTCCACTTCTTCCTTATTAAAATTTACAAGGGAAGATGACAGTCAGAAATATATCGTTGCTACTGAATCAGGAATCATTCATCAAATGAAAAAAGAAAATCCTTCTAAATTATACATTCCGGCTCCTCCTAAGGATTCAACCTGCGCCTGTAACGATTGTAAATTTATGAAGATGATTACATTAAAAAAGATGTATCATTGTCTAAAGAATGAAACTCCTGAAATTGTTTTAGAAGAATCTCTCAGGAAGAGGGCAGAGGTACCTATTAGAAGGATGCTTGACATTTCAGCTCAACTAGGATTATAAGATGAATAAACCCCGAAATAAAATAGTTGGATTTATTATTCTGTCATTCTGCCTGTTTGGTCCTCATCTATATGGACAAAATGAGGTAAAACCAAACGGATACAATATATTTTATTATCCCAACGGACAGATTTCGAGTGAAGGAATGATGAAAAACAGTAATCCGGACGGATACTGGAAAACATTTTATACTACAGGAGTTATTAAATCAGAAGGCAACAGGGTAAATTTTCTGCTCGACAGTACCTGGATATTTTATTCTCCAACCGGCGATACTTCCGAAATAATTCATTACGTTCTGGGCAAAAAAAATGGATATTATATTACTTATAAATTCGATCAGCATAAAAATATTTCCGGAAACGGATATCTGTTTTCAAAAGAATTATATGTTAATGACAAAAAAGAGGGTCCTTCATACTATTTTTATCCCACTGGTGAACTTAAAGAAATTGTATATTACGAAGAGGGTAAAAGAGAAGGAACTGGTTATGAATACAACAGGGATAGTGTAATTGTTACAGTTAATAAATTTCATAATGACATTTTAATTGAAAGAGAAAGAATTAATCGCACAAATAAGCAGGGTGAAAAAGAAGGTGTTTGGCGTTCCTATTATGATAACGAAAAAATAAAAGAAGAAGAAAACTATGTGAACAACCAGCTGGAAGGACTTTCAAAAGAATTCGACCGGCAGGGAAAGCTAATATCTGTTGTTAAGTATGCCCAAGGTAAAATTGTGCGTGATACCATTGCACTGGAAAGTGATATTACTTTCAAAGAAGAATATGATTCCCTGGACCGGTTGATTTTTAGTGGGGCGTATCGCGAAAATACGCCTGTAGGCTTGCATCGTTGGTTCAATGTCGAAGGAAATGTTATCAGGTCAGTAATGTATAGTCAGGAGGGTGTTAAATTGTCGGATGGTATTGTTGACCGGGAAGGTCGAAAACAGGATTCATGGAAATATTATTATCCCTCAGGAGCTGTAAAGGCCATAGGACAGTATAATAATAATTACAGAACCGGTGAATGGGAATTCTATTATAGCAGCGGAAAAATTGAACAGAAAGGTACATATTATCTTGGGCACCCCGATGGAACATGGAGATGGTATTATTTAAACGGTAAAATCCGTAGGGAAGAGGATTTTTTACAGGGAAATGAAGACGGACAATATGTGGAATACAGCAAAGACGGTGAAATTCTTACAAACGGTACCTTTATTGATGGTTCCAAAGACGGTAAGTGGTTTTACAATGTAGGGGATCATACTGAAGAAGGAAAATTTGTTGTAGGTCTTCGGGATGGTGAATGGAAATATTTTTTTAGCAATGGAGTACTTGCTTTTGAAGGTAACTATATACAGGGTAATCCTGATGGAAAACATCGTTTTTATTACGACAATGGTATGTTGAGGGAAGAACAGATCTATGTGATGGGAATAAGAGAAGGAAACTGGAAAAAATACGATAGAGAAGGAAATATTGAGATTGTTATTACCTACAAGGATAATAGAGAATATCGTATCAATGGTATTAAGATAGAGCTTCCAACGAAAAATATTAAACTGATCAGATGAGTATTATGGATGATAATTTTGATATAAGAGAGGAAGGCTATATTAATAACGATAAGGATATTGATAAACAGCTACGACCGGGTGATTTTGTTGATTTTCGAGGACAAAGCAAAATAGTAGAAAATCTTAGGATTTTTGTTAAGGCAGCCAAACAAAGGGAAGAGGCACTTGATCACGTTTTATTGCATGGACCTCCCGGCCTGGGAAAAACTACGTTAGCCAATATTATTTCAAATGAACTGGAAGTGAGCTTAAAAATTACTTCCGGACCCGTATTGGAAAAGCCGGGCGATTTAGCCGGTTTATTAACAAATCTTGAAAAGGGAGATGTCCTCTTTATTGATGAAATTCATCGGTTGAGTCCTGTGATTGAAGAATATCTTTATTCTGCCATGGAAGATTATACAATTGATATAATGATAGATAAAGGAGCTAGCGCCCGATCATTGCAAATTCAGTTAAATCCGTTTACATTAATTGGTGCCACTACACGTTCTGGTTTGCTTACAAGTCCACTTCGTGCACGTTTTGGTATTGTTTCTCATTTGGAATATTATGATGCTGATATTTTATCCGGTATTATTAACCGGTCGGCTGGTATATTAAAAATTGAAATTAAGTCTGATGCTGCATCTGAAATTGCCAGAAGAAGCAGGGGTACGCCCAGAATTGCCAATGCACTGCTGAGAAGAGTCAGAGATTTTGCCCAGGTTAAAGGAGATGGCATAATTGACCTGAAAATAACAAATTATTCGCTTGAGGCGCTAAATATTGATAAATACGGCCTCGATGAAATGGATAATAAGATTTTGTCAACCATTATTGATAAGTTTAACGGTGGCCCTGTAGGAGTAACTACCATTTCTACCGCTGTTGGTGAGGATGCCGGAACCATTGAAGAAGTATATGAGCCTTTTCTTATTAAAGAAGGGTTTATTAAAAGAACACCCAGGGGTAGAGAAGTTACTGCCCTGGCATATGAACATTTGGGAAAAACAGGAAATATACAAAATGGAACTCTCTTTTAAAAAAAGTACTTTTTTACTGAATTTTTATTATTTTAGAATTAAATTTTGAACGATTTATTAAGCAGAGTTGTTTAATTGAGCAAAGTAAGGAACTTAAAACTATTGTAAATGAAAGCATTTATTCAAAATCTCGGAGTTATTTTTATTCTTGCCGGACTTGTTATATTAGCTGTTAATCAGTTAAATGATATGAACAGTAATAAATTGCTTGGTATCAGCGGAGGCGTTATACTCCTTGGTCTGATTGTGTATATTTTTACAAATAAATATGTAAGTGAATAGGTTTAGTACAGATTACTTAATTTAGAAAGTGCCGGTAGATTAATGAGTTTTATTTTTCTGCCGGTTATTTCTATGAAACGATCACTCTTAAATTCCGATAGAAGCCT
>DASQZP010000140.1:0-2027 GCA_035638655.1 Bacteroidales bacterium | reverse complement strand
CTGGGAAACGAGCACATGCGTATTCTGAAACAACTGGCAATCCGCGCCGGGATGAAGGTTCCCATCTACACGGCAACCGGCTGGGGTAATGCCGCGGTGATTGAGAATGCATCGTTGCCTGTGGCCAGCGCCTATCCCTATCCTACCTGGGCGGATAAAAGCCTTTCTCCACTCTATCTGTATAAGCACCTGCAGCAATCACCTGATTACGCGCCGGTGCGTTACAATCCGGAGGATTATCCTTATATAGCCGCTGAGATCGGCGGCGGCATCATGGATCGCTACAACCGGCGTCCTGTGGTACCTGCAAAAAGCCTGGACGCACTCATCAACCGTTTCCTGGGCAGCGGGGCAAACGGCATAGGCTATTATATGTATCATGGCGGTTCAACTCCAAAGGGAGATGAATTCTTTTTCAATGATGAAGCCTATGGCTATCCGAAGATATCCTATGATTTTCAGGCTCCTGTGGGTGAATACGGACAGATCAGGCCTTCTTTCAACCGGCTGAAACTGCTGCATTATTTTATGCAGGCATTTGGGGATCAACTGGCACCTGAACAGGTAGTGCTTCCTCAACAAAATGTAAATGATCCGGATAACCTGGATCAGTTAAGATTTTCGATAAGGAAAAAGGGGGATGCTGGATTTGTATTCATGAATAATTTCCAGGATCATGCTGAGAACCAAGATCTGAAGGGTCTTTCGGTTACGCTGCAAACAGCTAAAGGAGATATCCGGATACCTGAAAAGGATGGATTTACATTGGCAAAAGATGAAAATATTATCTTTCCTTTTAATTTTAGCCTGGATGGAGTTAATTTGATCTATGCAACAGCACAACCTCTTACAAGTTTTTCAAATGGAGGCATTATCTATTATGTGTTTTTCGTACCCGAAGGTATCACGCCGCAATTTTCCCTGGATAAGCAGAAGGATGTGACTTACAGGAAAGAAAATTGCACACTTGATGAATACAATGATCATTTATTAATCTCATGCAAGGATGATAAACCTGCTGAGTTTACCATAAAAAAAAGCGAGACAACAATCAAGGTGCTGATTATCAATAAAAAACAGGCATTAAAAACCTGGTTGACAGGAATGCCGGGAAATCAAAAATTATTATTCTCCGATGCAACTGTTCTGGAAGAGAACGGATTTATGAAATTTCTCAGCCGGAACAATCCGGAAATTAAATTTTCTGTTTATCCTGCAGGTGACTATTTGGCATCTGGTAACAGCACTAATCCGGAAAAGCTGGATAATGTAAATTCTTTATACACCAGTTTCAGAATAATGCTGGATCCTTTTGACCCTGAAATAAAAACAGAGAAGGTTAACGATAATAAGTTTGCAGTCAAACTACCCGATCGTATTCCTGAAGACGTCGACAACGTTTTACTGGATATTGATTATACCGGAGATACCGGAATGGGATTCATTGACGGTGAGCTCATTGCAGATAATTTTTACAATGGATTGACATGGGAAATCGGTCTGAGGAAATTTATGCAAAACCCGGGAAAACAACAGATGACATTTTATTTTCGTCCCATGTACAAAGATGCATCCTATTTGCAGGATCTTCCCAGAGAGAAAATTCCAGCATTTAAAGGAGATAAGTTTTTGAAAATAAATAATATACAATTTGTGCCTGTTTATAGCACCCTATTGGAAATAAAACAAAAATAATTTCTGCAACAATAGATGTAAAAGGTAATTTATCGGAAGGTTGATATAGCTATTGCCATTCTGATATTTTATTGAATTCTGTTTCATAAAAAAAACCTGACAGCAAATCAGCTGTCAGGTTTCTTTATATTGCAGTGCCCAGGACAAGACTCGAACTTGCACGCTTTTGACGGCGCCAGCCCCTCAAGCTGGTGTGTCTACCAATTCCACCACCTGGGCATTCTTAGTAAGAACTTTTTTGTACCCGGAACAGGGATCGAACCTGCACAGCCAAAAGGCCACTGGTCCCTGAAACCAGCGCGTCTACCAATTCCGCCATCCGGGCTTGTTGA
>DASQZP010000139.1:0-2309 GCA_035638655.1 Bacteroidales bacterium | reverse complement strand
AAGGAAAGATGCACTAAACTTGATTAATCAAATTATGGGTAAACATACTCTGTGGTAGTTTTAAAAATAATATACTTATGAAAGGCTTCTATTTAATTTTGAAAAAATTACTTTTTATAACAACTATGTTATTAATGATTTCGAGCTGTAATAAAAAGAAACATAATTTGGATAAAAATTACCTTAATGGTTTATGGTTTACTTTTGATAAAAAAGGGAAATACAAGGAATTCATATATAAAAATGATTCATTTTATTATGCTGATGAAGATGTTAAATCTCCATCTTTCTCAAAATTCACAATTAAAGGGAGTACTTTATTTTTTTATAAAAATGATAGTCAATATTCCGAAAATTTTAAACCAGTAATTACTTATATTAATGATTCTGTTTACATTTTAGAAAATGATGATATTAAGGATACATTAAAAAGATATTCTTTAGGATCATTTAATATCGATTCATTATTGAATAACTTTACAATATTTTCCAATAGAACCAATTTTTGGAATAGAAGAAATTCAATAATACCATATTATAATCTGGATATAGATACCTTTAGATATTATTATGGTCCATCATTATTGAAAAATCCTGATTCGTTAATTATTGTACCATAATTTTCCCCAATGCCGCAAACATGCTGTCCCTACCGGTTTTCATCTGCAAATATCTCTTTAGCCTCTTGCTTCCCACGAAATTTCTTTGTATTTTGTTTCCGATAAGTTCTTTGAAAACGATAGGCTTCTCCACTTTAAACTTAGAACCTATAACTTAAGCTTTAAACTTGTATGTGGCATGTTTTTGACCCCATGGCAGAAACACAATCTTCATATACCCCATACCATTATTGCTATAATAATCCGGTGAATTTGGTCGATCCGTTGGGGTTGGATCTGTCATACCTGGTTGGCTAGAAAGATTATTTCATAGTCAACGGCATCGTGAATGCAATAATAGTAAGAGTTCAGGTCATGGAAATCAAACTATAGGAAGGGCAATGGCATTTCTTTCAGGTCTTTTTACCGGAAATGGAGATACCGAATATAGTCCATGGTCGGAAAACGATGATAATTTTGGTAATGTTGTAGTAGGAGCCCAAACATTAAGCTTTGAAGATTGGTTAAAAGTAGGAGAAATGCTCATGCAAGCCTATGTTGGGAGCATGTCTTCTCATGCCGGTATGGCTGCTGATGCAGCTCGTTACTTGGGCGCTTTGAATAATAATATTGAGAGCTATGATTTTACATTTGCCAGTGCTTATGATAGAATTGATAGGTATTATCAATCGTTTGGAGGTGGTGCAGACGGAGGTGGAAAAAAATTAATGCCTGTCGTTGGCTCAGATTATAATAAAGGCATGCCAACTGTTATAGCTGGTATAAATACTAATAGCGGGAAAAGATATACCCTTGTTGTTTCCAAGGAAACAAAAAAGTATATAAATATATTAGACCCAGCTTTAAATAATAGGTTTAATGAAATTATTATTTCTATACCATTTGGTAGCTCGAAATTTCACCCAATAAATTTTAACATAGGAAGAGTTGGAACGGAAATGTTATTTTTCATTTCAAATATGATTCATCCTATACCTATTAAAGCTTTAAATGGCCAAGTTCCTACAACTGATGAAGTAAAGGCTATAGGAGATAAATATGATAATCAACATATATATAATATGATATATTATTATAGAAAAGAAGGTTTAATCTATTAATTTATATTTATACAAAAAAGGATAATGTTTTGAAGATAATTAGTTAATTGATAATTAATATGCTATTCTTTTTTATTGTTGGAATATTTCTGCTTGGGATAGGCGAATTTATTGAAAGAAAAAAACAAATTAAAAGAATTGAGAATAAACTATTTAATTTATTCGAAAACAAAAAATATTCTTTTTATTTAGATACTTGTAAAGCTTTGGCTAATGAGGCTGATTTAATTAAATTGTTTGAAAAAGCTCAAATAAATGGTTTCTACGACATTAGATTACTTATTCTTAAAAATATAAATAGCAATAAACTTATATTTAATGAATATCTAATGGATGATTTTAAAAAGACTTTAAAAATTAACTTCTCTATTGAATATAAGAATGAGGAGCTTAAGACGGTAAAACGATTTGCTTATGTCCAATTTTTTCACTCTTTGAATCAAGATAATCCAAATGCACATATTTTGGTATTAAAGCATGATTTGACTTCCATATTAGAAACAAAAAAAGCTCGGAGATAATGGTAAGTAATTTGCTTATTATAAAGCTTCTTAAAGAAATATTTAACTTCTTAAAAAGTCCAAACAAT
>DASQZP010000138.1:0-4226 GCA_035638655.1 Bacteroidales bacterium | reverse complement strand
CTCCACTACTGATTGAAATATTTGCCGCGCAATGGGGTATGGGACGCATTACCCGGGGCTCCATCCCGGTCTTTTATCTCCCAGGGAGACATTCTGGTATAAATATCCGGATTCAACACATAATTGTGAACGAGTACCCCTTTGAACCAATTTGAAACAAATGAAACAACTGAATCAAATAAGGTCACGCATTACAACCGAGGACAAATGACGAGCTCATCGATGCTAAATGCCTGCCTGTCTACTCAGGTAGGCAGGCAGGCGCGCCAGATGGCGTTACTAATGAATAATCAACCGGTCCGAAGGCTTTCGGACAAACAATTGAATTACAACCGAATAAACAACTGAATAAACAATTGAATCTCAATTTTGATTTTTAAAGCGCAAAGCTCCTCTGTCACCTTGTTACTTTGTTACTTTGTCACCGTCCTTAAATTTTGATTTCTCCCAAAACCCGTCTATCTTTATATAAGATTTGCTACGATAGGGTAAGGGGAAGATAATAAAACAGTGTATTGGATAATTCAACAGTCAGGATGGATAAAAGATATACATTTAGGTACATTATCACTGAATAGCACTGTTTTTTCAAAGAAAACGCAAAGAAAAAATAACACTAAGAATATATATTCATATTAAATATAGCCAATACTAAAAGATTGATAGTTCAAAAATTACTAATAAGAACCTGCTTTATTTTTTACATTCATTCAATGAAATCATAAATAACCTAAAATGTAAGCATTATGAAGCACTTTATCAACTTAATTTTAGCGTTGTCCTTGTCTTTAAATTTTGTAAAGGCACAGGACAAATCAGTTATTCTAAAAGCTGAAGATTTACCAAAACATTCTTACGAATTAGAAAACAAGGATGCGGTTGCCATTGTAAAAAACAAAGGAAACATCCTTGAACTTGCAGCCATGGTTAAAAAGGATTTATTAGCTGATCTGGAGAAATACGATATAAAGGAAAATGCAACACAACGAGAATATTATGGAAACTTAAGGTTTATAAGCATTATTGAAGGTGATTATAAAAAAGCTCTTGAGTATATCCAAAAAGAAAGAGAACTGGCAGATAAAGAGTCTGATAAAATTACATTGGGAATTTCGTCTGAAGCATTTATCAATGCTGCCGTTCAAAATAAAACATTGGATGCTAATATATTAAATCCTAAAATAACTGAATGCCTGGAAAAAAAGTTAAATGATGTTGATTTTGCAGTTATCCAGGAGGATATTGAAGCTGCGAAAGGACAGACTGAAATTATGAGTGAAAATCTTCTTGTTAGTGTTGCCAAAAGCCAGATTCAACCAGCATTGAATAATAACAAAGGAGAGGTACCGGGAGATTTGATTCAGGGATTAATTAACATCTATTATATTTTGAATTATTATATTCCTTATAAAGAAGCTCTTTATGAAGCTTATGCAAATGTACTTAATGAAAACGTTCAAAACGTCGAAATATATGATATATGGAAAGAAAGAGAGGTTACACTTAAGGAAGATGCAAAATACTCTCCTGTAATAATAGGTATTTGGGACACCGGCGTTGACGAGTCTGTTTTACCCCAAAAAAATCAGTGGATAAATGTGAAAGAGAAATTTGATAGCAAAGATTCTGACGGAAACAGCTTTGTTGATGATGTATACGGAATTGCTTACAACTTAGAAGGATACAAAAATCCTAATTACCTTGAGCCCCTGGCAAATAACCTTAAGGATAAAGAAGTATATCAGGGGCACTTAAAAGGCTTGATGGATTTACAGGCAAATGTTAATTCAAAAGAAGTTTCTGGCTTGAAAAAATATTTGGCTCAATTAAAGTCTGATGATATAAACGATTTTTTTGATAATCTAACTTTGTATAGTTACTATGCGCATGGTACTCATGTAGCAGGCATTGCTGCTGCAGGTAATCCTTATGCGAAAATTTTATCTGCACGCCTGACTTTCGATTATCGCAGTTTACCGAAATCACCAACAAAAGAAGTAGCTGAAAATTGGGCAAAAATGTTCATGGAAACAGTGGCTTATTTTAAAGCGAATAATGTCAGGGTAGTGAATATGAGCTGGACTGTTGATTATAATTATGAGTTCATGCGGATATTTGAACTAAATGGTACAGGTAAGGACGACGAAGAACGCAAACAGATGGCTAAGGAATATTTTGAAATTGAAAAGGAAGGTTTTTTAAAGGGAATACAGTCAGCACCCGAAATCCTGTTTGTTTGTGCTGCTGGTAATGAAAATAACAATTCCGATTTTATGGGAGCTTTCCCAAGTAGTCTAAATCTGCCGAATCTCCTTACAGTTGGAGCTGTAGATATCGAAGGTCTGAAAACTTCATTTACTACCGAAGGTGAAAGCGTGGATGTTTTCGCTAATGGTTATGAGGTAAACAGTTATGTCCCGGGCGGAGACATCATGGCATTATCGGGCACTTCTATGGCGTCACCGCAAGTAGTAAATCTGGCAGGAAAAATTTTGGCAGTAAATCCAAAACTCAAACCGGAACACGTGATTGATATTATTCTTAAAGCCAGTACCATATCAGCAGAGGATGAAAAGGTTTTGTTAATACATCCTAAAAAATCAATTGAACTGGTTTCAAAATGAAATAAATAAAAAAATTGATAAAGTTCAGGAAACAATACGAAGAGTCTGTCAATTAAGCCAAGTGTCTGGATCAAAATGTTCGGGAAAAAAGCCTGTTCTGTTCTAAACGGGAGCGTGCAAAAATTTTAATCCGCAGTATACTAATGTTCATGAGAAATTAAAATTTTTGCTATAACACTATTATCGGACATTATGGACAGAAACTAAATAAAAAAAAGCAGCTCCCTATTGAGAACTGCTTTTTATCGTCGGGGTGGCCCGACTCGAACGGGCGACCACTTGCACCCCATGCAAGTACGCTAGCCAACTGCGCCACACCCCGGTTGCTTATAGCGGTGCAAATATATAAATTTCATTCATCCTTTTCAAAATTATTGTTTATAAAAAACAGTCTAATATATAAATTACTCTTCTTCATGAACAATGCAGGTGTTCTTTTGCTCTATAATATAATGAGTTTCTTTTCGGGGTTGTCATTTGCGGGCCCTTTGTTTTTTGAATGAAACATGTTTTCCCAATCAATAATTTTATGAACCAAAATAGCAGAAGCATCCGGAATGTGCATGCAAAGGAAGTAAGAGAAGTGACTGACTTGCTTGAGAGTTCTACATCAGGTTTATCTCCTGAAGAACATAAGCACAGGCTTATGCAGTACGGACCTAATAAATTAAAGAAGCAAAAGCAAAAAAGTATCTGGGAAATCTTGCTTTCCCAGGTGAACAATCCAGTTGTTTATTTGCTCGTTGCGGCGGTTACTGTTTCGTTGATCTTTGGTGATATCCCGGAATCAATTGCTATCGCGGTGGTGATTTTGCTGAATACTGTGATAGGGTTCTGGATGGAGTTGCAGGCCCGCCAGTCGATGGAATCCCTGCATAAGATTGACAGAATCAGCGCGGATGTTATGCTGGATGGCAATCGGCAGGATATTGATGCTGAAGAGCTGGTGCCTGGTGATGTCCTGAATCTGGAAGCGGGTGACCTCGTTCCCGCGGATGCCAGGGTTTTTGAAGCGTCTGAACTGAAGATTGATGAATCACCACTAACAGGAGAGTCGGTCCCGGTTGAAAAAACAACGGACACACTGGAAGAGGATACACCGGTAGCCGACAGGTTGAATATGGTATTTAAAGGTACCTCTGTTACGGGCGGGAAAGGAAAGGCCCTGGTTTCGGGTACTGGCATGCAAACCGAGATTGGCAATATTTCTGAAATGGTAAGTAATGCCAGTGACGAAAATATTCCCCTGAACAAGAAACTGAAAAACCTTACCAAAAGCCTTATCTGGGTGATCACTGTAATGGCCGGACTCTTTTTCCTTGTGGGCTGGCTTGCCGGAAAAGACCTGTATTTAATGTTGCAAACCGCAATTGCCTGGACTATCGCCGCCATACCTGAGGGTTTGCCTATTGTGGCCAGTATTGCGCTGGCGCGTGGTATGCTTCGCCTTTCAAAGCAGCACGTATTGGTTAAAAAGCTGGCAGCAGTGGAAACGCTGGGTGAGGTAACCATGATATTTACCGACAAGACCGGCACCCTGACCGAGAACAAACTTTCTCTTCAAACATTGTTAATTCCTGAAGAAGGTGAATTTCAAATCTC
>DASQZP010000137.1:0-2481 GCA_035638655.1 Bacteroidales bacterium | reverse complement strand
TATGCTTTTCAGGTTCAATATTCTGAAATTCATTGTACTGATTGGCACATTTGGTCTGGCTATGGCCTTTGCCGGAAACGACCTGGTGAATTTTATCGGAGTACCGCTAGCCGGACTGGAGTCGTTCAGGGGATTTGCAGCCTCAGGTATGACCGATCCTTCCGGGTTCTCAATGACCATGCTTACCAATCCGGTAAAAACTCCCACCTTTTATCTGCTAATTGCAGGAATGGTGATGGTAATTACACTCTGGCTATCCAGAAAAGCACGCAGTGTAACTGCAACAACTGTCGATCTTGCCAGACAGTCAGAAGGTGAAGAACGTTTTCAGTCTTCTTTTTTCGCCCGTTCTATCGTTCGCAGTTCCATTGATCTTAAAAAGGTGGTCACTGCTATTATTCCGGGTCCGGTAAGGCGGCAGATGGAAAATCGTTTTGATGTTACCAAAGCCAAAAAGGTAAAAAAGAAAGATGCACCTTCTTTTGATCTTGTGAGGGCATCAGTAAATCTGGTGGTTGCCAGTATTCTTATTGCTTTTGGTACTTCCATGAAATTGCCCCTTTCTACAACATATGTTACATTTATGGTAGCGATGGGTACCTCGCTGGCTGACGGTGCCTGGGGCAGAGAAAGTGCAGTTTACAGGATTACCGGTGTGCTCACTGTAATAGCCGGCTGGTTTGTTACTGCACTTGTTGCTTTTACCATTTCATTCATTATGGCTAATATTATCCATTGGGGTGGAATCTACGCAATTGTGGCCCTGCTGGCAATTGCCATTTTCCTGCTTATCCGGACTCATGCTTTACACAAAAAGAAAGATTTTGAGAAAGAACAGGAAAAAGTTTATGAAGAAGATGACCTGTTACTGGGAGGTGAAGATGTATTTAAGCAATGTAACGAAACGGTAATGTCTACGTTGCTGGCAGCTTCAAAAATATACTCCCTGATCATTTACGGGCTGATAAATGAAAAAAGAAAGCAGCTGAAAAAGGTAAACAAGGAGATAAAAGCACTGAACAAACAAACGAAGAATCTGAAAAATAATATTCATAAAATCATCAGAAAACTTGAAGAAGATTCTGTGGAAACCGGACATTATTATGTACAGGTACTTGATTATCTGCGCGAAACTGCTCATTGTTTGACCTTCATTGCCAAACCTGTATTCGAACATGTGGATAACAATCACTCCCCCATGCTTGCTCCTCAGGTTGATGCCCTGAAACAACTGGAGAAAAAAACAGCTATTTTCTTTAAAACTTCTATCGATGCTCTGAATAATCTGCAGTTCAGTGATTTGGATAGTATTATTGACATTCAGCAGGACCTGCTGGATACGATCAATTCATTTAAGAAAAAACAGGTAAAAATGATTAAAAAGGAAGAAGCTGGTACACGTAATTCACTTTTGTATTTTGAAATTCTTACCGAATCAAAGAACCTGTTGTTATATGTTACCAATGTATTGAAAGCAGAACGTGATTTTGTGATTTATAATGAATCTAACAGTCATTAGTACAAATAGTAATTTACAGAAAAACAGCTTCGTGGTAACGAAGCTGTTTTTTTTTGCTGTATAAAGAAAATAACACGGAATATTATATCATTCGGCAGAAGCAGCTACTTCTTTCTCCTTTCTGATCCGCCTTTTATTATTTTGTAGTTTATTTCTGAATGTTGTTTCTTCCTCAGGGATTGCTTCCTGAATTTCCCGGTCCCCTTCCTCAGGATGATTAAGCATGTAGCTTTCATCGTGCTGACTAAGATCCAATCCGATTTCTTCGCTGTGCGGAGAAACTCTCAGGGGGATCATCAAACTGGTAAGTTTATAGAGAAGATAGGATCCTCCAAAGGTAAAAACACCTACAATCACAAGGGCCAGCAAGTGATGAAAGAAGGTAGAAGTTTCGCCATGGATCAGCCCAACATTTTTGGCAAATACTCCGGTAAGAATCATACCTATAATACCACCAACACCATGTGTAGGAAATACATCGAGTGCATCATCCAGGTTAGATTTGTTTTTCCAGTGCACAGCAACATTACTGACAACACTTGCAGAAACCCCTATAAAGAGGCTTGCCCCGACAGACACGAAGCCTGCTGCAGGGGTTATGGCAACAAGTCCGACCACCGCACCCACTGCAGCACCAACCGCTGAAGCCTTCCTTCCCTTCATGGTATCAAAAAATACCCAGGCAAGCATGGCTGCTGCTGAAGCTGTATTGGTATTAAGAAACGCAATTACAGCCGTTGAGGAAGCATGAAGTGCCGAACCGGCATTGAAACCAAACCATCCAAACCACAACATTCCTGTCCCGAGCAAAACGAACGGGATATTAGCAGGCCTGTGTGGTTGTTTATGACTGGTGCGCTGCCCTAGTACTGTTGCTCCGGCCAGTGCGGCAAAACCAGCAGACATGTGTACTACCGTTCCTCCTGCAAAATCAAGCACACCCATTTTATTCAAAAATCCAT
>DASQZP010000136.1:0-2179 GCA_035638655.1 Bacteroidales bacterium | reverse complement strand
CGAAATAAATGATGAAGATGTTTCCGGCATCCCTGCTGCTGTAAATACTGCTGACAGATCAGATCTCATCATTCTGGCTGTTGGTGAGAGTGCCATGATGACCGGAGAAGCACTCAGCCGTGCCCATATTACTCTGCCTGGTGTTCAAACAAAACTGTTTGAAGCACTGAAAAAAACAGGTAAAAAAATAATAGTTGTGCTTTTCAACGGTCGTCCCCTGGCCATCCCGGAAATTGCTGAGAATGCCGATGGTATACTTGAAGCCTGGTGGCCCGGAACTGAGGGAGGACATGCAATTGCTGATGTATTGACGGGAAAATACAATCCTTCCGGAAAACTCCCCGTAACTTTCCCTTACACAACAGGCCAGATCCCGATCTATTACAATCATAAAAATACCGGGCGTCCCGGGGTAGCTACTGTAAGGTACACCTCCAGGTATATTGACGCTCCCATCAAACCACTGTATCCTTTTGGTTTCGGATTGAGCTACACCAACTTTGAATACTCCGGCATTACACTGAATACAGATACTATTTCAGGTGATAAAACTTTGAAGGTAACTGTAGAAGTAACCAATAGCGGAAAAGTAAAAGGTACAGAAACTGTTCAACTTTATATCCGTGACCTGGTAGCTTCTATTACCCAGCCGGTAAAAGAGCTAAAAGGCTTTTCCCGTGTTACGCTCGAACCCGGAGCCCGGGAAACCGTCACTTATGAACTGAATAAAAATGATCTCACTTTCTACAAAGACGGAAAATGGATTACTGAACCAGGAGAATTCAATGTTTTTGTGGGTACCAATTCAGATAATGTAAAAGAAGAAACATTTTATCTTGAATAATTTGTAAATTACAATCAATCAATAATCAGTGAGCCGTATAACAGCGGCTCACATTTAACATTTTCAATTATTCCATGAAGCATTTTTATATTGAAGAACCCCCCGAAAGATGGCAATGAAAAGGTAACCTTCCCTCCCAATTGTCCTCACTGTCATTGCCATCTTTTCTTATCTTTATCTGATTTTAAAAATCTATATTCAAACTATCTCTCTTCATCATCCAAAAGAATTTTCCAGTGCTATTTTCAGAATAAACCTTTCCCCTGTCTTGTTGTTTAACAGAAAGTCCGGTTTCAACCGGAGTTATAACAACAACACGAATAAACATGAAAACAGTTTATCATAAAGCCTCTTCCCGTGGTCATGCCAGTCATGGCTGGCTGGATACATGGCATAGTTTCAGTTTTGCTGATTATTATGATCCGGAACGCATCCGGTTTGGAGTACTTCGGGTGTTGAATGATGACACGGTAGCACCCGGAATGGGTTTTGGCCAGCATCCCCATGAGAATATGGAGATTATTTCTATCCCATTGTCGGGGGATCTGGAACACAGAGACAGCATGGGTAATACACAGGTAATCAGGCAGGGAGATGTGCAGGTGATGAGTGCCGGATCCGGCATTTATCATAGCGAAAAGAATAAAAACCGGGATCAGGAAGTTAAATTCCTGCAGATATGGGTTATCCCCAACAAACAAAACGTTGAACCCCGCTATGACCAGATCACCCTCGATAAAACCATTAAAAACCAGTGGCGGCAGATTGTATCACCAAACCCTGACGATGAGGGAGTCTGGATATACCAGAAAGCCTGGTTCAGTCTGCTGGAAGCAGAAAAAGATGCAACCGTTGACTATCCGTTGAAAAAGGAAGGGAACGGCATTTATATTTTTTTACTGGAAGGCAATATTTCAGCCGGCCCGCAGAAAATGGAAAAACGAGACGGACTTGGGATTTGGGACATAACTGAAATTAAAATGGATGTTCATGAAGATTCCAGACTGCTTTTAATGGAAGTACCCATGGATATTTAATTTATAAACCAATTCAACTAAACATTACTCTATAAAATATGGCAAAAGCAAAAGATATACAAATGAACAGGTCAATGCACCCTTTGATTGCCAAACGATGGAGCCCCCGTTCATTTACCGATGAGAATATAAATGAGAAAGACCTGGAATCAATATTTTTAGCCGCTTCCTGGGCTCCGAGCAGCATGAACGAGCAACCCTGGCGGTACCTGTATGCGCTCCACAGGGACAAGGAATTTAGTAAATTTGTTGACTGTCTGAACCCGACCAATCAGGAATGGGCTAAAAATGCAGCCGT
>DASQZP010000135.1:0-6014 GCA_035638655.1 Bacteroidales bacterium | reverse complement strand
ATACCGGTGTTAATGATGAACATATTGCGGTACGTACTACTGCAGGGGTTTTTGATGTCTCCCACATGGGGGAATTTTTTGTTTCGGGACCGGATGCATTTAATCTTGTTCAGTATCTGACTTCCAATGATGTCTCTTTATTGACAGTTGGGAAAGTACAGTATTCCTGTCTGCCAAACGGTAAAGGGGGTATCGTGGACGATTTACTGGTGTATCGTACCGGTGATGAAGAATATATGCTGGTTGTAAATGCTTCCAATATTGAAAAGGACTGGAATTGGATCCAGTCAAATAATAAATTTAACGATGTCAGACTCAGAAATGATTCAGATGATATCTCATTGCTTGCAGTACAGGGACCTAAAGCAGTAGAATTGCTTCAGAAACTTACAGATATTTCATTGGCAGATATTGCATTTTACACATTTCATCGTGGAGAATTTTCCGGAATTCCTGATGTGATCTTTTCTGCAACTGGTTATACCGGTGCGGGTGGTTTTGAACTTTATTTCCATAATGCCGAGGCAGACAAAATATGGAACCTTATTTTTGAAGCCGGCGAAGAATATGGGATAAAACCTGCAGGACTCGCGGCAAGGGATACGCTCAGACTTGAAATGGGATACTGCCTGTACGGGAATGACATTGATGATACCACTTCTCCAATAGAAGCCGGATTGGGCTGGATAACCAAATTCAAAACTGGCAATGATTTTATCGATTGTGAGCGCCTTGAAAAGCAAAAAAAGGAGGGAGTTAGCAGAAAACTTGTTGCTTTCGAGCTGATTGACAGAGGTATTCCGAGGCAACATTATAAAGTTGCTGATGCTCAAGGAAATGAAATAGGAGAAGTTACTTCAGGGACAATGTCGCCCATGTTGAAAAAAGGCATTGGAATGGGATATGTTCCGGTTAAATTTGCTAAAGCTGGTACCGAGATCTTTATTGCTGTCCGGAATAAAATGCTAAGGGCCAAAATTGTCAAGCTGCCTTTTTATAAAGGATAGCATGATGTAAGTTGTGATTTACTGTCAGTCTCATTCATTTTGGCTATCTTTGTTACGTTAATAATTGTGTCGACAGAGGAGTTTAATTGGAGACAGTATGTTGGCTGTATGTTAAAAAATCAGAAGCAGTAATGAAGAATAAAAAACAGGTCGAAGTTTGCTTTTCACCGGCTTTGTTCAATAATTTTGAAGATCCCGAGGCCATCGTGGTAGTTAATGATATACTGCGTGCTACGTCAGCGATTGTCACTGCCTTTATGAACGGGGTTGAGAAACTGATTCCCGTGGGTACGATTGATGAAGCCCGCTCATTTAAGAAGCAGGGATATATGGTGGCTGCAGAAAGAGATGGAATTGTAAAGGAATTTGCTGATTTTGGCAACAGTCCTTTTAACTTCACAAAAGAGAGAGTAAAAGGCAAAACAATTGTTTACAGCACAACAAACGGAACTAAGGCTATTAAGCTCGGAAGCAACTGTCATAAAGTGGCGATTGGTGCCTACCTGAATATTTCCGCTCTCAAAAAATGGCTGGTGGAGGAAAACCGTCCGGTGATTATACTGTGCGCCGGATGGAAAGATAAGTTTAACCTCGAAGATACCCTTTTCGCTGGAGCACTTGCTGAAAAATTGCTGGAAACCGGAGATTTCAATACAATCTGTGATTCAACCCACGCTTCCATTGATCTCTGGAATATGGCCAAACAGGATTTGATAACATATGTTGATAAAACGGCCCAAAAAACCCGGCTCAGGAAAAATAATCTTGATGATGTTATTGAATATTGTCATACTTCCGATCTTACTGATATTATTCCTGTATTGAAAGGTAATGAGATAGTCAGATTGAATGAACAGACTGTAAATAATGAATACTGTTAATCTGATAACATATATTACTTTTTTTTGTAATTTTAAAGCTTTATTTTAAAAAGATAATAATCCAACTATTTAAAAATCAAGTCTTATGAAGAAACATAATTTCTATGCAGGTCCTTCAATACTTAGTCAGTTTACCATTGAAAACACTGCTGATGCCATTCATGATTTTGACGGGATGGGACTTTCTATCATGGAAATTTCACACCGGAGTAAACAATTTGAGGCAGTCATGAATGAAGCGGTTGAGCTGTTTAAAGAGCTGCTGAATATACCTGACGGCTATTCTGTGCTGTTCCTTGGCGGTGGTGCCAGCATGCAGTTCTGTATGGTGCCATACAACCTGCTCAGCAAAAAAGCAGGCTATCTGAATACCGGTACCTGGGCTAACAAAGCCATAAAAGAAGCCAAATTATTTGGTGAGGTCATAGAAGTAGCTTCCTCAAAAGATAAAAATTATAATTACTATCCCAAAGGTTTTGATGTCCCTGCAGATCTCGATTATCTGCATATTACCACCAACAATACAATCTTTGGCACGGAAATTAAAACAGACATGGATGTAAATGTGCCGCTTGTGGCTGATATGTCGTCTGATATCTTCAGCCGTCCGGTGGATGTATCCAAATATGCAATTATCTATGGTGGTGCACAAAAAAATCTTGCTCCTTCAGGTGTCGCTTTTGTAATTGTACGTAACGATGTATTGGGGAAGGTTGAAAGAGCAATCCCTTCCATGCTCAACTATCAGGTGCATATCGATGGCGGATCCATGTTCAATACACCTCCGGTTGTGCCTGTTTATGCTGCCCTGCAAACACTTAAGTGGTATAAGCAATTGGGAGGCGTTGAGGCAATGCATGCCCGTAACCTTGAAAAAGCAAAACTCCTGTACGACGAGATCGAAAGAAATAAACTTTTTAAATGTACTGTAGAGGATGAAGAAGACCGTTCTATTATGAATATTTGTTTTGTGATGGAAGAAAAATACCAGGATCTTGAAAAGGAATTTCTTCAGTATGCTACTGACAAAGGTATGATTGGTATTAAAGGACACCGGTCGGTAGGTGGTTTCAGGGCTTCAACTTATAATGCTTTGCCAGTTGAAAGCGTTCAGGCGCTCATCGACGTGATGAAAGAATTTGAATCCTCAAAAGCATAATGAAATATTTGGCCCAAATAAAACACAATAATTAATGAAAACAGAATTGACCGGAATTGTTGTGTCCGGTCTTTTCTTTTAATATACTGTTAAGTTTCTGGAAAAACTGTAAAGACGATTATGAAAGAAAAAGTATTAGTTGCCACGGAAAAACCATTTGCACGGGAAGCACTTGCGCAAATGAAAGAAATAGTTGAAGGAGCCGGGTTTGAATTCATCCTGCTTGAAAAGTATCAGTCTCATGATGAACTGCTGCAGACTGCAAAAGAAGCCAATGCGCTGATAGTTAGAAGTGATAAAGTGGACAAAGCTTTATTTGAGGCCGCAGATGACCTGAAAATAGTTGTACGGGCCGGTGCCGGATATGATAATATTGACCTTGATGCAGCCACTGAGAAAAAAGTAGTTGCCATGAATACGCCCGGACAAAATTCGAATGCTGTGGCTGAACTGGTTCTCGGAATGATGGTGTATACAATTCGTAACCATTTCAACGGAACAGCAGGAACAGAACTGAGAGGCAAAAAAATGGGAATCCATGCCTATGGCCATGTGGGCAGAATAGTGGGTATGATCTCCAAGGGATTTGGCATGAAAGTATACTCCTTCGATCCGTTTATTGACAAAATATTTATTGAAAATGACGGTGTCAAATATGAGGCTGAAGTGAGTGAACTCTACTCTAAATGCCAGTATATTTCCCTTCACCTGCCATTGACAGATAAGACGCGTGAATCAGTTAACTTTGATCTTTTGTCAAAGATGCCTAAGGGAGCCATGATCGTTAATACTGCCCGCAAGGAGATTATTAATGAAAGAGATCTGTTGCGTATGTTTGAAGAAAGACCGGATTTTAAATATGTCTCAGATGTGGCACCGGATTGCGCTGAAGAAATTGAAACCAAATACCCCGGCAGGTTCTTTTTTACTCCCAAAAAGATGGGGGCACAGACTGCCGAAGCAAATATTAATGCAGGAGTAGCTGCCGCTACACAGATTGTAAATTTCTTTAAAAATGATGATCATAAATTTCAGTTGAATACATTAAGCTGATTAATTTGTGATTGTATAATCCACAAGAATCTTATATTTTTTAATTGATAAAAAACCTGAAAACAGAATGGCTGTATTAAAAGCATTTAAGGGATATCGCCCGGGGAAAGAATATGTCGATCGTGTTGCTTCGCGTCCGTATGATGTATTGAATTCTGATGAGGCACGGGAAGAAGTAAAAGGAAATCCTTATTCATTTCTGCATGTTGTGAAACCCGAGGTAGATCTGCCCCCTGATGTTGACCTTCACTCAGATCCGGTTTATAACAAGGCAAAAGAGAATCTTCAGAAACTGATTGCCGACAAAATGTTTGTACAGGACCCTGAAGATTACCTTTATGTTTATGCACAAACCATCTTTGGAAAAACACAGTATGGAATTGTAGGTTGTGCAGCCGTAGAGGATTATTTGAATAATGTGATTAAAAAACATGAGCTTACGCGGCCAGACAAAGAAGAAGACCGCATGAATCATGTGCGCGTTACCAATTTCAACGCCGAGCCGGTGTTTTTTGCTTATCCGGATCATAAAGATATTGATAGCATAGTAGCTCGCGTGGTCAGGGAGGATCCTGAATACAATTTTACTACCCCGGATGGTGTAGGTCATCATTTTTGGGTAATTCGCAATCAGGCAGATAATAAGAGGATTACGGAGATTTTTGATAAGGAGATACCTGCTACCTATGTTGCCGATGGGCATCACCGCACAGCTGCTGCTGCCCTGGTGGGTGCAGAAAGAAAAAAGAATAATCCCAACCATACCGGTGATGAAGAATATAACTTTTTCCTTGCAGTTCATTTTCCTGCCAGTCAACTAACAATTATCGACTATAACAGGGTGATTAAAGACCTTAATGGTTTATCTCAGCGGGAATTTATCAATGAGCTTGAAAAGAGTTTTACAGTTGAAAAGAAAGGGAGTGAACCCTACAAACCTGATTCTTTGCATAATTTCTCAATGTATCTTGATGGCGAGTGGTATTCTCTTACGGCAAAACCGGGTACTTATAATGACAATGATCCCATCGGATGTCTTGATGTAACTGTTTTGTCAGATCAGGTTCTTGCTCCGGTGCTGGATATTACTGACCTGCGTAAATCTACCCGAATTGATTTTGTTGGTGGTATCCGCGGGCTTGAAGAGTTAAAACGCAGAGTTGACAATGGCGAAATGAAGGTAGCTTTTGCCTTGTATCCGGTAAGTATGCTGCAGCTTATGGATATTGCCGATTCAGGAAAGATCATGCCGCCAAAAACAACATGGTTTGAACCTAAGTTACGCAGTGGGTTGGTAATACACAGTCTCGATTAATACAAAAAACAATCTCATACTTTTGAAAACGCAGGTCTTGGCCTGCGTTTTTGCATACTAATGAGGGGGATTTTTATTCATTTAGTTGTGTACATTTCTATTGCCTCTGCCGTAAGTATCTACTTGTGGCTATATACAGATCTCTCCCGTCTTCCAACTCAACCCTCAACTACTCAACTCCTAAACTCCTAAACTACTCAACTCCTCAACTCCTCAACTTCTCAACTCTCCCAACTCATCTCTCTATTTTCCCCTATATATCATACATACCGCGATCTCCACTTCTGTCTTCCGTCTTCCGTCTTCCGACTCTCCTCTCATTCTACCATAATGTCGTCACTACGTGACTTGCAGCGTTTATCAATTTCTGATATCGCTGAAACGAGAAAACAATATCATTCCTTGCCTTTGGTATTTGCGAGGGCCTGGTGTGGGCAAGGATCACGAGCAGCTGGTGGCTGGGCATGTGGGTGCGAGTAAACCATATCAAACTTTCAAACCTTCAAACTTTCAAACCTTCAAACCCTCAACAACTAAACGCCTGTCAGTCCCCGGAACAATTAACATCCGGTTCCATCCGCCGCATAATCAACATCCGG